>JAUWYM010000065.1 GCA_030615845.1 Thermoplasmatota archaeon
GTTATTGACAAAGTTTAGCAAGATACATTATATCACTGAAGAGGTAGAAAGATGAAAAAAAAGATAATAAAAGATGTGATGAAAATCTGCACATTTATTGCCCTTGTCAACCTCCCCTTTATTACAGTAACACAACTCATCGGAATCGATACATTTCTCGATTCATTTAACAACCCTGACTTCTATCAATACTTCAAAAGCAGCACGCTAAACCTTGAAACTATAAATACAGGGTACATTGTTCTTCAAAAATCATCTCACCCAGATTTTTCCATAAACCCTGGAGATACAATATTTTACCTCAAGGATGAAGGAGGACTCATGTGCAGAGAGATATATCATATAAACAAACATGATTCAATTAGAAAATATTACACAATCAATTTTGATGATGAGATCAATGACGAAACCATTTGTGAGTACCAAATCATCGGTAAAGTTGTCAGCGTTATCGAGAACAATGTATGGAACAAAATTTCCTTGAAAATATGGGATGCATCTATGACCAATCTCAATGCCGCAGCACTGTTTACAAACTAAGGTTCTTTCTACAAAGTTAGTTTACTTCTCCTTTTAATATGCAAACAACAGATGCATATCAAACACCATGATAAGCTTCTTTAATAGATGGCTGTTTACCCCATAGAGTTGTATGAAATTCATTCCAAATTCCATCATTAAAGAAAGTATGCTCAAGGAAATAGAACTACATACTATCGACGAGTTGTTTTCAGATATCCCAAAAAAAATTAGAATAAACAATCTAAACCTTCCCGATGGAGTATCTCAACAAGAAGTAGAAAAACGACTGAGAAAATTAGGAAAGAAGAACAAATCTTTTTCTGAAATGCCAAGTTTTTTAGGCGGTGGAATAAAACCTCATTATATCCCTGCAGCAGTAAAATCAATCATAGCCCGATCAGAATTCTATACCTCATACACTCCCTACCAGCCTGAAGCATCACAAGGTTTCTTACAAGCCATGTTTGAGTATCAAAGCATGATTGCAGAGATCACAGGCATGGATGTAGCCAATGCCTCATTATACGACGGCGCGACCGCATTAGGAGAAGCAGCATTGATGTGCAACCGCATCAAAAAAAGAAAAACATTTGTCATACCCAAAAACATCTCTAAGGATAAAAAATGTATTTTAAAAAATTATACAAAAGGAACAGAAATAACAATAAAAGAGATAGCATACGATACGAAAACAGGGAAAATCGATTTGGATGACCTCAAAAAAAATATTGATGATGATACTACTGGTGTGTATATAGAAAACCCGAATTTCTTCGGTGTTTTCGAAGATGACGTAGATGAGATCAGCAGCCTTGTAAAAGAAAAACAGGCAGTATTTGTTGTCGGTGTTGACCCAATAGCTTTAGGTATTACAAAAAACCCAGGAAAGTATAATGCAAATATCGTCATCGGGGAAGGACGAAGCCTTGGAAATCCTATGGATTTCGGTGGCTCCGGTCTTGGTATTTTCTCCTGTAAACATGAATTTATCAGACAGATTCCTGGACGAATAATAGGACTCACTGAAGATAGTGATGGCAAAAGAGCGTTCTGTATGACGATGCAGACAAGAGAACAACATATCAGAAGAGGTAGAGCCACAAGCAATATCTGTACAAACGAAGGATTATGCGCTCTTGCAGCGGTAGCGTTTCTCTCATGGCTTGGAGGGAGCGGGTTAGAAAAACTTGGGAGAATCAATTTTGAAAAAGGACAACGACTTGCAAAAAAAATAACATCAATTCATGGGTTTGAAAAGGTGTTTTGCGGGGTTCATTTCAACGAGTTTGTCATACAATGTCCAGATGCAGCAAAATTACACAATAAGCTATTAAGTAATGGAATTCAGGGTGGCCTTATTTTAGATGATTTCTCTCCTGATCTAAAGAATTGCATGCTTTTTGGCGTTACTGAAATACATAGTGATGAAAGTATCGAAAAACTTGTTTCCATTCTTAAGGAGGAAACATAATGTACAGAAGCGCAGTGTATGATGAGCCGCTCCTTAACGAGCTCGAAGAAAAACGCAACAATACGTATACACCTGTTGATGTATTGCCCTCTTCTCTACAAAGAAAAGAAAAAATAAACATTCCTGATCTCGACGAAACCCAAGTGATACGACATTTCTTTCGTTTGAGTCAAATGAACTTCGGCATTGATTCAGGAATGTATCCACTTGGCTCCTGTACCATGAAATATAATCCTAGGCTATGCGAAGAGATCAGTAGATGGGATAGTTTTGCTATGACACATCCCTATCAAGATGAATCCACTATTCAAGGGAACCTTCAAATAATGTATGAGCTAGAGCAGCTATTCTGTGAAATAACAGGCATGGATTGTTTTACCCTCCAACCTGCTGCTGGTTCTCAGGGGGAATTCACAGGACTTCTGTTGACACGAGCATATCATGAGTCTCATCATGATTTTGAGAGAAATGAAATTATCCTGCCTGATACTTCTCATGGGACAAATCCTGCAAGTGCTACTATGGCTGGATATAAAATAATAGAAATACCATCAACCAAAGAGGGAACCGTTGATTTAGAAATACTGAAAAAAACACTTTCCAGTAAAACCGCGTGTTTCATGCTTACAAATCCAAATACTCTAGGTATCTTCGAATCAGGCATAGAAGAGATAGCAAAAATCGTACACAAAGCAGGTGCACTGCTATATTATGATGGAGCTAATATAAATGCGATAATGGGAAAAGCAAAACCTGGAGATATGGGTTTTGACATCGTACATCTCAACCTGCATAAGACCTTCTCCACACCACATGGAGGAGGAGGCCCTGGAGCAGGTCCAATTGGTGTAAAAAAGAAGCTGGAAACGTTTCTACCAATTCCTAGGATAACAAAAAAGAAGGATACCTATTACCTTAACCATGATTACCCAAAGTCCATCGGGAAAATCAAAGCATTTTATGGCAATTTCTCAGTTCTCCTGAAGGCATATATCTATATTTTACTGATGGGTAGAGATGGGCTTAAAGAGTCTTCTGAAATAGCGGTGCTTAATGCAAATTATATGAAGAAAAAACTTATTGATTCAGAAAAATATGATCTACCCTATAAAGAATTAAGAAAACATGAGTTTGTTCTTAGCTGCGAACGTTTACAGAAAGAAAAAGGAATCAGAGCGCTTGATATCGCAAAACGTCTTTTAGACTATGGACTACATCCGCCAACCATTTATTTCCCATTAATTGTGAAAGAAGCATTGATGATTGAACCAACAGAATCGGAATCAAAGAGAACATTAGATGAATATATCAAGGCGCTTATACGAATCGCAGATGAAGATATAAGTAGTGTGAAAAACGCTCCAAGCAATACTCCTGTAAGACGCGTTGATGAAGCAAGTGCAATCAAAAAATCTCTCTTAACATGGACGTCGCTACAAGAAAAATAACAGAATCACCTAGCTTGTTATGTCAACGGTCCTTTCGTCCACAGATCATCCCTAATTTTTCTTCCGGTCTTTTCTTCCCATTCTTTAATAGAAAGTGAATGCTTCTCCCGGATTTTATCCCCAAAACCAAGACCATTATATGCACAGAACGGGACAATCCCTTCAAAGGTTGTATAATGAATAACACATCGCTGCAGACGATCAACATTAAGATTAAAGGAATCCTGAAACCACATAGAACCAACAAAGAGGCTATTGTAATGAAAAGCCCGTAATGAATCGTAGCTTCCACCAATCGCTGCATCTTTGAGTATTTTCTTTAAATTGAAGCCATGTGGTGCTTTCTCCTTATCAACAAACGTATCAATTTTATTAAGAAAAGCAGTAGCGATTCTGACTTTTTTAAATGGCCCTCTTTTCTCACTTTGTTTGTTAATAAACTCCATAAATCCTTCAACGTCAATAAATCGCGTTATCGGTATGGGTTTTCCATCTTCCCAGAAGATATATGTCGCACCTCCACATCCTGGATGAGCAGTGAATTCAACTTGATCCTCCCCCTTCAAACTCTCTATAAGCCGAGAGATAGGAAACACAAAAGGAACAGGATAAAAATCATCCCGTGAAATCTCCCCGTCGAATTCCTTTTCGATTTCCTCAAACATCTGTACATAGTCTACTCGTTGTTGCTCTCGTTTTTCATCTTTTATTTTTGTAACTCTACCGCAGAACGATATCGGTTGATAATTAACGCCTCGTATAATATCAATATTATCAAATGCGAAACGAAGGATTTTACCAGTCTCATGAACGTTTTTACCACCAATGAGTACAGGAACTAACACCAGCTTCAAATTAACCTTTCTCATGTTTTCAATTGCTTGCTTGGCTTGATCTATCCAAGGGTTTGTCTTCTTTGTGACACCATCAAAACTCATATAGACGGTATTGACTTTTTCATCTTTGAGACGCCGACAATACTCAACACTTTCAGCAAGTTTTATGCCATTGGTGTTCAACTGGACGTGAGAAAAACCTACTTCTTTTGCTATTCTGATGATTTCAAAGAGATCGTCTCTAACAGTAGGTTCTCCACCGGTAACCTGAATTGCCCTTGAACCCACTGGTTTTTCATCTCTTGCCTGCTGCATCAACTGTCTGATCCCATCCAATGTTGGCTCATACACAACACCAGAGGCCCCCGCATTCATAAAACAATAACTGCACCGTAGATTACACCTGTTTGTTATAAGAAGATTGGTGAGAACGCTTTGAGATCTATGTTCTGAATATAGTTCTGGCTCACCAAACAACGTTGTTTTCACATCAGGAGAAGGCGTTCCGGTAACTTCGTATTTCATCCATTTATTATAAAGATTAACGTCACCAAAGTAGATATCTTTAAATGAACCATGTTTACTGCATTTCTTTGTAATCCAAACCTTTCCATCTTCTTCAATGATTTTCGCATCGATTTGTTGAACCATTCCATCTCTATAACATGCAGGGCATACAGATTTTATTTCTTCTAATTCTTTCATATTGTCAACCTTCAAATGGAATCAAAGGGATTAAACATTTATTTCTTTATAGCTTTAACTATGTGTCCAGACACTCATTGAATAATCTTCTCGGAGAAAAAAGGATGGGATGTGGCAGACCAGATGGGAAAAAGGTTTTGGCCTGCCGTTTTGGTGTTTACGGCAGCATTGTAAAAGTTATATAAAAGTGTGATCTGTCAAAATGTCATT
The DNA here is from genome assembly GCA_030615845.1 of Thermoplasmatota archaeon. GTDB lineage: Archaea > Thermoplasmatota > E2 > DHVEG-1 > DHVEG-1 > JAUWYM01. Next base: position 5,193 of record JAUWYM010000065.1, read on the forward strand.
TTGACAAAATTACCAAACGCACATATCACTCTGGAAGAAAAGAAACATTTGGATTTATAAAGTACTTAACCATACCATGTTTTGATACAATATGGTCATTGTAGCTCCGTCAATTTTATCTGCAGATTTTTCAAGACTTGGTGAAGAAATCAAAGCAGTTGAAAAAGCAGGTGCTGAGTGGATTCATATTGACGTGATGGATGGTCATTTTGTCCCTAATATTACGATGGGTCCTGTTGTAGTAAAGGATATTAGAAAATTATCAAAATTGTTCTTTGACTGCCATCTCATGATAGAGAATCCTGAAAAATATGTCGAGCAGTTTGCAAAAGCAGGCGCTGATCTTATAACAATCCATGTTGAAAGTAGTTTAAATGTAACACCGATAATCAAGAAAATAAAAGAGGCAGGATGTAAGGCAGGCATCTCGGTTAATCCAGAAACGTCTATTGAGGTCGTTAAAGAAATAATTCAAGAAGTAGACCTGATACTTATTATGTCTGTTCATCCTGGTTTTTCAGGGCAGAGTTT
>JAUWYM010000188.1 GCA_030615845.1 Thermoplasmatota archaeon
CATCTTTATCTAACTCTAGCATCTTCTTGGTTTGGATATTCCCATTGGACCATACTAAAACCCGATGCATCGGTGATGAAATAAAACTCCTACCGGATTTTAATTTAATTTTGATAAGGTGCTTTGGTGCTTTTACTTTAATTACTGATTTAATCTTTTTAATTTCAGATTTTCCATTCTTAGGATTTAGAGCATAAGTACATACGTCTTCAACAGTCTTTTGTTTCGTGCCAAATTCATCAACAATAGTTTCACTAGAGTCTACAGTACAATAGAAATCCTGTAAACTTGTAATAACTGGTTTTTCAGAAATTAGGGTTAAAATGTTTGTGTCAGGCGAGAGACAATTCCTCCTTTTTGCTGCATGATAATAAGGATGAGCAAAACAAACTTGTGCACTTGTAAATCCAATGATTCTTGCAAGAGATCCAGCTGAGGTATGAGGAGCAAGTCCTATTACCAGATGTCCTGTTAAATCCTTTGGTTTTCTACATTTGTAGAACCGCTCCAGTCCATAAAATTTCACGAGAAGATCATCGACAAACTTTGAGACTTGTAAAAAGTACTCAACACAGGAATTAGAGATGATGACATCTTGAACTTTTAACTCACATATCTGCTCATCGTTTTCTAAATCATTTCCAAGATAATCTGTTGTATATCCCAACTCCTTCAACCGATTCAAAGAAACACTGATTTCTTTTGGTTTGAAATGGGTAAGCGGTGCATCAGTCATATCAAATCGTGTGGTACCGTCTTTGAAGACGTAGACGTTGTGTTTTGCACGGAGGATACCTTTTTCTAATGGCTCTGGTGTTTTATGTTTTGAAATCGTACCGATAACGCCTTTTATTGTCTCAGGGAGGTTGCGTTCTTTTATGTTTTTTTTCGCACGGTCTAGTGCTTCTGAAACATTGATTTCATGGGTTTCTATTCTTCCCTCCATAATTTCTGTATGTGCTCCACATGTGGTGCAGAAGAGTTGATAGGTTTTTTTGTTACAGTTTGGGCATCTTCTTTTTCCTGCATCTACCTCTATTTTTGGTTTCTCTGCAGCAGTCCTGAATAACCGTTGGTTTCCACCGTAGTTGCCTAATGGAAATAGGACGTGTGGTGGTGGTTTCATTTTTCTTGCTGCTGCTTTTTCTGGTCTGCCCATGCGTGTCCCTATGCGAAATGGTGCCCGAGCCCGGATGGTTATTCCTGAAAGTTTTGAAACCATGGAAACAGTGTCTTTCTCGTCTGTCAGGAATTCATATCGTTCTGTTTCAACGATATTTCCTTCTTTGACGTCTAAACCGCAACATCTAATCAATGGGTAAGAATATGTACCTAAAACAAAACATTCTTCACTAATTGTATGAAGTGCCCCAAGTTCTATTAGGATGTTTTTTATTGACGGATCTTTTGGTAGTGCAAGTTTAAGTCCTTCATCTACTGTGATTTTTCCATGTTCTTTAACATATTGTGATAGTGTGATGAGATCATCTCTTTGTATGTCGTGCCAGAAGAGATTGAAGTTGGGATGAAGCGGTACAGCATATTTTTCTGATAAGGCAAAAGCATCTGAACTGGATGGGTTTTGTATATCTATCTCTCTTTCAAAATCTTTATTTATTTTTTTCTGAATATTTGCATCGGCTTTTTTAATTGCCGTATATGATTGTTCGGTTGGCAGGCATGAAAGTGATTTTTGGAGATCTTGAATCCACCATTCCGTTACATATGAGGAATCTGGAAGTAAGGCGTCGTTTTCTATGAATTCTCCATATGGAATGAGAATTTCTCCGAGATCAACTATTTGTTTGACGTCACTTCGTATGTTTTTCACATCGTTTATTTGAATGAGATCTCCGTTTTGCAGAAGAACGGTTGGTCCTTCGATTTGATCACATGGCGTACCTATGGTTCCTTTTCCCGGCCGTTCTGTTTTCATCTGTGTTCCAACAGTTATAAAACTATCAAGCAGGTACATTGATGCTGGATTAATCGCAGTTGATGCAAGTCCCGCCGTTCGGGCTCTGCCGTACCGTAGTCGAAAGCCTCCTTTTCTCGATGGATGTGAGAGAACTGGTCGTCCTGCGATGACTTCTCCGATGTATTTGGAAGATGGCGCTATTACTGGTATCTCGCCATCTACGCTTTTTGTCTCAGCTCCTTTGTTGATAAATACATCGAGGAACTCCCAGCCTTTGAGTTTTAGTTTTTTAACGTGTTTATAAATTTTCGGTGCTTTTAAACAAAGTCCTTCTGCAATAACAAGACAGGCACCGCCTCGCAAACGATTTGTTGAAATTCTTGGTAGATCCCTGTATCCTGTGACCTCTACATCTTCTGTTCCTTCGCCGTTGATACATATCGGACAGTTCTTTACCACCAACTCTATCTCATCAACTGATGGTGTATACTGCAGATGCTGTGCTCTTTTATAGAGAGGGATTTCTTCTTTGTATCGCTCTATCTCTCCTGATGTTGGCATATATTTTCCAATGCCTAGTTCTCGTCGTACGACATCTGCGATGAGAACGCTCATCGCCTGTCCTGTTCCCCCTGCGCTTCGGATAGGACCTGAAAAATAGAGATCAACATACTTTGAACCATCTTTGTTTGCTCCTAGTTTTACATCAGCGATTCCCTCCAA
>JAUWYM010000102.1 GCA_030615845.1 Thermoplasmatota archaeon
AAAAACATCAGAGCTTATTTTTGAAGATATGGAAGTTCCTAAAGAAAACCTCCTAGGTAAAGAAGGCGAGGGATTCAAAATTGCACTTGCTACTCTTGATGGTGGAAGAATCGGTATCGCTGCACAAGCCGTAGGAATTGCACAAGCCGCACTTGATGAAAGCATAGAATATTCAAAACAACGGGAGCAATTTGGACGGCCTATTGCAAAATTCCAAGCCATTCAATGGATGATTGCAGATATAGCTACTCGCATAGAAGCAGCACGATACCTTGTGTATAATGCAGCATATGTAAAAGATAAAGGTGAACGATTTAGCAAAGAAGCAGCTATGGCTAAACTATTCGCCTCAGAAACTGCAATGGAAACTGTAATAAAAGCAGTGCAAATCCATGGCGGATATGGATACACGAAAGAATATACTGTTGAACGGTTGTTCAGAGATGCAAAAATTACTGAGATCTATGAAGGTACTTCAGAAGTGCAGAGAATGGTTATCGCCGGAGATCTCTTGAGATAAATGCGTATATTAGGTGAATTGTGATGGGGGAGCTTGATTACAAAAAAGAATGGAGTAACTGGAAGTGGGATATCCCCAATAAGTATAATATAGGATATGACGTTGTTGACAAACATGCCAAAACCGATAAGAAAAACAAGATAGCATTATATTGGGAAAACGCTGAAGGAGAAACTGATAAATTTACGTTTTTGGAGATGAAACATCTTACTAATAAGTTTGGAAATGTCTTAAAAAAACTTGGTTTTAAAAAAGAAGATAGATTTCTTATAAGACTTCCAAATCTTCCAGAATTTCAGATTTCATTTCTCGGTGGTGTAAAAATTGGAGTAGTTCCAATTCCTTCAAGTGTCATGTTTAGGGCACATGAAATCGAATATAGAATTAATGATAGTGGTTCTAAGGCTGTTATAACAACATCAAAATATGTAAGTGAGGTAAACGAAATTAAAGAAAAATGCCCATCGTTGAAACATATAATTATCGTTGATGATGCATATGATGATCAGCTTTCCTATGATGAACTTATGAGAAATTCCTCTCAAAATTTAGAGATTGAACCAACAAAAAAGGACGATATGGCCTTATTCTGCTATACCTCTGGAACAACTGGAGACCCGAAAGGTGCAGTACATCTGCATCGTTGGGTACCTGGAAATGACCCTAGTTTTCTATTCTGGCAGCAGGGAAAAGAAAACGACATTATCGCACACACTGGTGATCTAAACTGGATTTTTCCTCTTGGAAATGGGTTTCTCTATCCATGGCGATGGGGTATTTCAACATTTATTTATGATGGAAAGTTTGACGCAAAATGTTGGTTTGAGCTTCTAGAAAAATATGAGATTACAAATCTTGCCTCTGTTCCTACTGCTTATCGTCTACTTGTCACGATAAAAGACGCTGAGAAAAACTATGACCTTTCAAAGCTTTCACATTGTATTTCAGCTGGTGAACCATTGAATCCTGAAGTAATTAAGGAATGGAAGAGACGTTTTGGTCTTGATATCTATGATGGAATCGGCATGACTGAAGTGATGGTGTATCTTTCAAACATAAAAGGTATGAACGTGAGACCAGGATCCTGTGGTCGTCCTCAGCCTGGAAAGATATGCAAAATCGTTGATCATGATGGTAAAACGTTACCTATGGGTGAACCAGGAGTACTTGCTATTAAAAAAACAGATCCAGGACTATTTAAGGAGTATTGGAATAAACCAAAGAAGACCATTGAGAGTCTTAAGAATGGTTGGTTTCTCACAGGTGATGTCTTCTATCAAGATAAGGATGGGTATTTTTGGTTTAGCGGTCGAGATGATGACCTTATTATGGCAAGTGGATATCGTATTTCACCGTTTGAGGTGGAATCTGCGATTATCTCACATCCTGATGTTTTAGAGGCTGCGGTTGTTGCAAGTCCTAATGAGATCCGTGGTGTGATTGTTAAATCGTTTGTTATTCTTCATGATAAAAAGAAGGCTTCTGACAAACTTATAAATGATATCCAGGAGCATTGCAAAAAAGTTGCTGCTCCGTATAAATATCCATGGGAAATAGAATTTGTAGAAGAACTCCCGAAAACACAGAGTGGTAAAATTAAAAGAAAGGAGTTAAGAGAACTTGAAAAGAAAAGGAAAGGAGTGTTGAAATGAATATAATAGTTTGTGCAAAACAGGTTGTTGACGTATCAGAGATAAAAGTTGACCCAAATACCAATAAACCCATTCTTGCAGGTGTGCCACAAAAAATTAGTGACATCGATAAAAACGCTATGGAAGAAGCAATCAAAATCAAAGAGAAACACAGCGGGAAAATAACTGCTCTTACCGTTGGTCCTGCTGATGCTAAAGAGAGAATAAAAGAGCTTCTTGCCATGGGTGCTGATGAGGGAATACTAATCGCTCAGCCAGAAAAACTTGATTATTATGTGTTATCAAATATTCTAGCAGCTGCCATCAAAAAAATAGGCGAGTATGACATCATTTTATGCGGGGAAGCATCCATTGATCTTTTCTCCGGACAAATCGGTCCACGAATAGCAGGTCTTCTTAATATCCCGCAAATTACGTATGCTCAAGATATCACGGCTGAAAAAGAGAAAGTTGTTTCTGAGAGAAACCTTGGTGATAAGGCAGTAACCATTGAATCCTCATTTCCTGTGATGATTACGGTGACAAAAGAAATCAATGAACCCCGGCTTCCCAGTCTCATGCAGATTCTTGCTGCTGCCAATAAACCAATCCATGATTGGTCTGCAGAAGACGTTGCCTCTGAAAAGCTTGAACCAAAGATTACAACTGTTGATATTAAAGGAGTACCTATGGAGCGAAAAAATGTAATTTATCAGAATGACATTGATGAATCAGTAGGTAAACTTGTTGATAGTCTTATAAAAGAAGGAGTGTTGAGGTGAGAGAGATGGTGTTGGTTTATTCTGATGATCATAAATTAACGTTGGAGTTACTCAATAAGGGCAGTGAACTTGCAAGAGAACTAAATAAATCGCTTACAGCGGTCATCATTGGAAAGGATGAGTTTTCCAAGGACTATATCGCCCATGGCGCAGATAAAGTAGTTATTGCAGAGACTGAACTTAATCAGTTTAAAGCTGAAGAGTATACAGACATTTTAGAAGGCGTCATTAAGGAAACTGGATCTGAAACGATTCTTATCAGCTCAAACAAAAACGGAAAAGAGCTTGCCTCACGTCTCGCGGCAAAGTTTAAAGCGGGATGTATTACTGATTGTACAAACGTTTATCTAAAAGATAAGAAGCTTACTGCCGAAAGAATAGTCTATAGCGGTAATGCAGTTGCAGTAGAACAATTCAACACTATCCCGCAGATTGTCACCATTCCATCAAAGGTGTTTGATCCATTACCAAAAGATGAAAAACATAAAGGCGAAGTCATCAAAAAGAAAATCGATGTTCAGAAATCGTCTTCTAAAATCCTGAAAGTTCAGGAGATGAAAACTGAGGGGGTAAACGTTGAGGATGCTGAAATCATTGTCTCTTGTGGTCGAGGGTTTAAAAACAAGGAGGATATAAAGCTGGTAAGTGAGCTTGCAGATGTACTGAAAGGAAGAACTGTTGGATGTTCTCGTCCGATTGCTGCTGATCTGAAATGGCTTTCTGAAGATCATTGGATAGGTCTTTCAGGCCATAAAGTGAAACCAAAACTGTACATTGCCGCAGGGATTTCCGGTCAGATACAACATATTGCTGGTATGCGTGATTCAGGAGTTATTGTTGCTATCAACAAAGACCCAGAAGCGTTGATCTTCAAATCAGCTGATTATGGTATCGTTGGGGATCTCTATGAAGTACTTCCAAAACTCACCGATGCAATCAAAACGAAGATGGGTTAAGTCTGGATTATTTATTTCTGCATTTCTTAAGATTTATAGCCTAGAAAGTTGATATAGATGGGTAGAGAAGAAGATAGAAAACTCATTTCGGAAATTCCTAAAGATAAACTAACTGATTTTATTTTTCTGCATCTCCGAGATATGTGGGCTGTTGATGGATTGTACTATCTTGGTATCGAAGAAGCCTTTGGTACGGAGGCAGCAACCGAGATTGATAGAAAAGTCTGGGAGGTCATGGGAAATATCGAAGCACGAAGGATACGAAATCTTTTTGATATCACTGGTGACGATATTTCTTCTATGATTCAGGGGCTTCGTCTTTCAGGGTGGGCGCTTGATCTTGAAGACAAAGAAATTGTCGTTGGCAAGGATCATGCAATCGTAAGAAACGTACGATGTCGGGTTCAGAACATACGGCTTAAAAAAGGCCTTCCTGAGTTTGGCTGTAAACCAGTACGGTTCGGTTTTTTGAAATCGTTTGCAAAAGAGTTTAACGAGGATATTGAAGTTATTTGTAAGGTATGTCCTCCTGATAAGCATCCTGATGATTTGTGGTGTGAATGGGAATTTAAAATGAGGGGCAAATAAACTATGAAGACATCTAAAGAATATAAAGAAAGTCTCAGGAAGATGAGGCCTAACATCTACAAATTTGAAAAGCTCATAAAAGATGTTACAGCACATCCTGCGACAAAAAGAACCGTAGAGGGTCATGCACAGATTTTTGAT
>JAUWYM010000058.1 GCA_030615845.1 Thermoplasmatota archaeon
AAAGGAAATCTTGATGTTGAACAAGAAAGAAGTGAAATATTTGAAATAAATAACCTGACAGAATCACTTAATAGAGTCATGACGAGCTTAAAACTAGCGATACAAAAGGTGGGAGTAAAAAAAGGAGAGATATTCGAAGAAACACTAAAAGCAAAAGAAGTAGCTGAAGAAAAATACCGAGATCTGTTAAAAAATATTGATGATTGGGCATGGGAGACTGATGCAAAAGGTGTGTATATTGCTTGCTCTGCAAAGGTTGCCGAAACATTAGGATATACGCCAGAAGAGGTTATAGGTAAATCTGTTTTTGAACTCATGCCTTCTGAAGAAGCAAAAAAAACTGAAGCAGTATTTAAAGATGCCCGTGAAAAGCAGGGGCCGATACATAAACTTGAGAATTATTATATTCATAAAGATGGGAGCAAGGTGTGCATCTTTACTAATGCTGTTCCCGTATTTGATGGAGAGGGTGGTTTTCGAGGATACCGCGGGATACATAAAGATATCACCACTCATGTTCAATCAGAGCAAAAAATTGAAGAGTTAATTATAAAAAATAAGAGACTTCGGGAGATGAGAATAAAAGCCCCACATGTTTTCGATGAATTAGATGGTATCGAAGAAAAACTTACAGATGCAGAAGATAACTTAGAGGAAAAGCGGTCTGAGGATGAATTTGATTATATGTTTCTTTTTGATGAAAAGGCAAATATTGTTGACTGTAGTGAAAATATTGATAAGAAACTTGGTTATAAAAAAGACGAGATGCTGTTGTTCAATCTCGCAGATTTTGATTTAATAGAAAATAAAGATGACATCGAAGAGAAAATAAAGCAAATTAAAAAACACGGGAGTGTTCGTTTAAAGACTATCCATAAAAGGAAAAATGGCTCTTCAGTTCTCGTTACCGAAAATATTGAGTATCTAAAAGATAAACATATGTTTAGATGTACTGTAAAAAAGGATTCTTGCTAATAAAGACGCTCTTTTTTAACATATAATTTTACTTTTGAATAACCATCAACTATTTATGTAAAATTTCTATGAGGGATTATTTGATTTCTATGATAAAAGCATCAAAACGTTCACAAGGTGTTTCCTATGCCATACGCGACGTAGTTCTTCCTGCAAAGAAATTAGAAAAAAAAGGTATCCACGTTCTACATCTCAACATTGGCGATCCAAACAAATATGATTTTGACACGCCGCAGCATATGAAAGATGCTCTCTTTCAAGCTGCAAATGAAGGACATAATGGTTATGCTCCTTCAGAAGGCTATTTAGAATTAAGAAATACAATTGTTGAACGGGAACATAAGAGAAATAATGTTACCTATGTTCCTGATGATATTTGTATTACAACAGGCGTTACTGAATCCCTTCAGATACTTCTCAATGCATCACTTGACTCTTCAGATGAGCTTTTGATACCTGGTCCAACCTATCCACAATATACACTCATTACACGTTTTAATAACGCTGAACCAGTTGCATACCGGTGTATCGAAGAAGACGGATGGCAGCCGGATGTAGAAGATATTCGGAAGAAGATATCAAAACGTACGAAAGGAATAGTTCTTATTAATCCAAATAATCCGACAGGGGCGTTATACTCAAAAAAGGTTATAAAAAATATTCTTGATATCGCAGGTGAATATGGAATTCCTGTAATCTCTGATGAAATTTATGATGATATCACCTTTGATGGGAAACAATATGCAACAGCATCTCTCGCTAATGATGTACCTGTTATAACGTTTAATGGTTTTTCCAAAGTCTATCTTGTCCCAGGATGGCGAGTGGGCTATATTTTATTTCATCATTCAGGCGAGCTTGATGAGATACATGATGCGTTTATGCGTATTGCACGTTCACGATTATGTGCAAATTCTGTTTGCCAACGTGCTTGTATTGAGGCGTTAAAAGGTCCACAGGACCATATTGAAACGATGAATCAAAAACTACGGAAACGGCGTGATTTCGCATATAAACGACTCAACGAAATTGAGGGTATTTCGACTGCAAAACCAGATGGTGCATTTTACATATTTCCAAAAATTGAGGCGATGGAAAAAGATCTTTGGACGGAGGATAAAGAGTTTGTTTTGGATCTATTGCATGAAACACATGTTTTGGTTGTTCATGGATCCGGTTTTTGCTCTACCTATGGTAAAAATCACTTTAGAGCAGTTATCCTCCCGCAACTGGAAACATTGGAGAAGGCATTTGATAAACTGGAACAATTTATGAACAAAAAACTCAAAACAAAATAGTTTCCCAATCCCTTTTAATTGTGTAATTCAAAAACTTTATCAAAATTGTCCCTTTTTGACTTAATTTTTGAATAATAATATAAATCAATAAGACATTATACTTTTTGAGGTTTGACGATGGAAAAAGAAGAGACACGTGTAGTTGAAAAACTGCAATTAGATGAATATAAATCTATGGAAACACGACTTTATGGAGAATTGATTAAATCCTGTCGAAGGTATAGCAATAAATTAAGCATTATCTCTATTGTTGGGATTCTTGACCTTGTAAAACAAGAACTTATGGATTTAGACAAGGAAAATTTACGATTTATGAGAGGAGACGCCCCCGAAGAATGAATAGATCTCTCATTCATTAAAATTTTTACAAACTCATTTTTCATTTCAAAGAAAGATATGTCGGGTGAAATGACAATCATGTAGGCATTAAGAAATAGAAAAACAAACATTATTTATAGCGTTGTTTTATTTGCCCCTTCGTAACCAAAAAAATGTAATTATTGAGGGAGGAATTATACGTGTCTAAGGATATACGAAGCAAATTAATTGTAGAAAATAAAAGACTTGATGAGATAAACACTTTTTTGATGGATCCTAAAAACAAACTAGTCAATGACCTTTTGGCAGTAGTTGAAAAATATGGTGGACCTGAGGAAATAAACAGAAAAGCTAGAGAAGCAGGCAAGGTAGAAAATCTTATGAACCGGTTAAAGGAGAAAAACTCTCCCTATGTGAAAGATTTGGAATGGCTGATAGAGCAGAGAGACAATGGTACATTCATTACTGTCGGCAAATACCGTAGGAAGATTTTAGGCGATAAAACTGAAAAAACGAAATTTAACGAAGATTTTGCAGTCACTTTAGAAATAAGTGCATGTCAGTATTTTCCGTTCTTTATGACCCAAGCACGTCAGGCGGTAGAGAAAAAAGAATTGATGCCAGGTCGTTATATTCGAGTACGATGCATGAAGGAGCAGGAGGAAGACAATGATCTTTTAGCAATGAGTGCAGCTATGCAAATCATTGGAGCGAGTTGGTGTGAAACACTTGACACGCGAGGTACCGATGGGTCTAACGTCCATCTCGGCGGCCCAGAAACAATAACCGGCTATTTCGGAGGAGTAGGTCAACCAAACGATCACCCAATTCAATGGGTGGACGAATTCCTTTATTATTATACAAACTATGGTGTAAAGGAGGTATTGAACATTAATCCTGGTACCATACTCTTAGGATATATGATGCATAAACTGGGGATAGATATAGAATTCAAGATTTCCGTTTACATGGGAAATGATAACTCCTATGCCGTGTTTTGGACGCTTATGGCTGCCCGAATGTTTTCAAGAGAAGACGGTTCCACTTCACTTATTGGATTTAATTTCTCCAACTCCGTGAACAACGCAACTATTGAATTCAGCAGTGACATCAGAAAATCTCTCGGCCTTGAGGATTTTGTTAGATTCGAACATCATATTTTTGAGACATGGAAGAGCATTGTCATCCAGCCGTATGATAGAAGAGACGAGCTTTTAGAGGTTGCCTCAAAAGTAAAGAACATCAGCGCCAAACATGAAGGTGGGGAAATTTCCGTGGAGCAGAAACGAAAGCATCCCTCTGATATCCTTGAATATTTCCTGCTTAAGAAAGATATAGATGAGAAAGGACTAATGCCTGCTCTCACTCAAAACTACTTAGATAAGCATGAGACGCTAAACAACACAGCTAAGGCGCTAACCGAAGGGGGTTTGACGTTTATTGCCGCACCAAAACTACATCACAGAGGGGCATAGGTATGCACTTTAAAATAGCGTTTATCGGTTTTGGAACCGTAGGTCAAGGTCTCACGGAAATACTTTTGGAAAAAAAAGACATGCTTGTAGAAAAATACGACTTCCACTATAAAATAGTAGCTATTTCCGACATTATGAAAGGAGCTGTTTATGATGAAAACGGTCTTGACGTGAAAAAAATACTTGATCTGGTAAAAACAGGGAAAAAACTGGATAGATATCCAAATGGTGTCAAGGGGATGGATAGTACGGCTACTATCAAGGAAACCAATGCTGATACGATTGTGGAGGTTACCTTTACTGATGTCAAAACAGGGGAACCCGCCCTTACACACATTAAAGCTGCCCTTGATGCCGGAAAAAATGTAGTGTCTACCAATAAGGGCCCGGTAGTGAAGCAGGCTGTGGAACTTTTAGATATGGCAGCAAAAAATAACGTACATTATGGATTTGAGGGTGTCGTACTTGCCGGTACTCCTGCATTGAATCTCGCCAGATACACCCTCGCAGGAAACAAGATCACTGGTTTCAAAGGCATATTGAATGGTACCACCAACTACATCCTCACCCGAATGGAGGAAGGCATGTCGTATGATGATGCACTAAAAAAGGCACAAGACCTTGGATATGCTGAAGCTGATCCAACTGGAGATGTGGAGGGTTTTGATGCTCTTGGGAAGGTAGTCATTTTATCCAATGTTGTACTGGGAAAGAATCTGTCGTGGAAAGATGTCGAAAGACAAGGAATTACTGAAATTACGAGAGAAGATGTTGAGAAAGCAAAGGCTGAAGGAAAACGATGGAAGCTCATAGGGAGCGCAGAGGTCCAGTCAGACGATTCTGTGAAGGCAAAGGTTTGGCCGGAAAAGCTGTCGCTCAGTGATCCTCTTGCTGGTGTTTGCGATGCTATCAACGCATTAACATACTATACCGATGAATTAGGTCCAGTAACTATCATTGGTCCTGGTGCTGGCCGTAGGGAAACTGGTTTTTCGCTGCTTATTGATCTTTTGGAGATAAACCGAAAATCAACTGAAAAAACTGTTATTAAGAAGGTAGCCTAACATCTATCAATAGGGAAGGTAATTTGATGAGTGGTGGATACACAGGAAAAATGCTGAGTATCGATCTAAAAACTCATTCTACAACAGTAGAAAAAACAGATATGGATGATGCAGAAAAATTCATTGGAGCAAAAGGACTTGGAGCTAAAATTCTCCTCGAGAGACTTCCAAAAGGAACAGATCCTCTAGCACCAGAGAATATCTTGATGTTTACAACGGGACCTCTTACTGGCACTAAAGCACAGACCTCTGGCCGGGGGACAGTAGTTACAAAATCTCCTCAGACAAATCTTTTCTTGGACTCTCATTTCGGTGGAAGCTTTGCTGTAGAAATAAAGAAGGCAGGCTGGGATTTCATCATATTCAACGGGCGATCTGACTCTCCAATTTACGTTGTTATAAAAGACGATTCAGTTGAGTTTAAAGACGCCTCTGCAGTATGGGGAAAAGAATGCCTTAAGACTCATAATTGGCTACAAAAGACTGAAGGAAAAGTAAAAACTGCTGTTATCGGACCGGCTGGAGAGAATCTTGTAAAGTTTTCAGCCATCACTGTGGATGGCCATCGTCATGCAGGAAGAGGCGGGTCAGGAGCAGTTATGGGTTCTAAACATCTCAAAGCTATAGCAATTACTGGAAGTGGAAAAATACCCTTGCATGATTCTGAAGGATTCAATACTAAGGCTAAAGAGGTACTGAAAAAGATTCAGGAAAACAATTTTGTCCCTATACGAAGGAAATTTGGGACCCCATATTGGGTTAAACCGGTAAATGACTGGGGATTTATTCCAACGATGAACTATCAGGAGGGTAATTTTGAATATGGTGATGAAATCAATGCCGAGACCATGCAGAAGAGAATTGTGGACGGTTCTGGGGCTTGTTGGAATTGCGTTAT
>JAUWYM010000006.1 GCA_030615845.1 Thermoplasmatota archaeon
GCCTTCCACACAACGAACTTGCCGCACAAATTGCAAGGCAAGCAAAAGTCCTTGGTAAAGAAGAGGAGTTTGCTGTTGTGTTTTGTGCGATGGGGATTACCTCTGAAGAGGCAAATCTTTTCATTAGAGATTTTGAAAACACCGGTGCACTTGAGCGGACGGTTATGTTTCTAAATCTTGCCGATGATCCTACCATTGAAAGAATCATTCTCCCGCGTATGGCACTGACTTGTGCTGAGTATCTTGCTTTTGATCTTGATATGCAAGTGCTTGTACTCCTTTCAGATCTCACTAATTATGCCGAAGCACTCCGAGAAATTGCTGCAGCACGAGAGGAGGTTCCTGGAAGAAGAGGGTATCCTGGTTATATGTATACTGATCTTGCAACAATATATGAACGTGCAGGAAGAATCAAAGGTAAAAAAGGATCGATCACGCAGATTCCCATGCTGACGATGCCTGATGATGATATCACCCATCCAATACCTGATCTTACAGGATATATTACGGAAGGGCAGATTGTCCTTGAAAGAGGTCTTCATAAGAAAGGTATCTATCCGCCGATAGCTGTCCTTCCTTGTCTTTCTCGTTTGATGGATAGAGGTATCGGGGAGGGGAGAACTCGTGAGGATCATGCAGGTGTGTCTAATCAGCTGTATGCTGCGTATGCTGAGGGATGTGATCTTCGTGATCTTGTTGCAATTGTTGGTGAAGATGCACTTTCAGATCGTGATCGGAAGTTTTTGAATTTTGCCGATGAATTTGAACAACAATTTGTCTCTCAAGGTAGCCATGAGGATAGAAGTATTACGCAGACGCTTTCTATTGGTTGGGAGTTGTTTTCAAAGCTTCCCACTGCTGAATTGAAAAAGATAGATGAGAAATACATCAAGAAATATCTTCCAAAAAAGGAAATAGATGAGAAGTAGAGATGGCAGAGCAGATACTTGAGGGTGTAAGCCCCACGAGAATGGAACTCCTTGAAATTCGTAAAAAACTTACGCTTGCAGAGAAAGGACATAAGCTTCTTGAAGAGAAACGTGATGCGCTTGTTGAACGGTTTTTTGAAATCATCGATAAAAGAAATCAAATGAAAAAGGAACTGGATGATGCGTTTAACGGTGCATTTCTTTCTTTGATACAGTCTCAGATGATTATCGGAGAACAAAAAGTTGATGATATCGCTCATCTTACAAAAGATATCGGTGAGGTTTCTTTTGAAAGTGATAACATTATGGGTGTGAAAATACCAAAGCTCAATAGCGATGACATAAAGCCCTCTGAAAAACCGTTATATGGTTTTTTTGAAACATGTGCACGGCTTGATGATGCCAAAAAACAATTCAGCGAGTTGTTAGTAAAACTTATTGGATTGGCTGATATTGAGGGTGGAATTAAATCTCTTGCCGTTGAAATTGAGAAGACAAAACGAAGAGTGAATGTTCTTGAAAATACGTTGATTCCAAAACTCTATGCGACACGAAAATATATTGAGATGCAGCTTGAGGAAAGAGAACGTGAAGATTTCTTCAGAAGAAAACGAATTAAAGCTCTTATGGAAGCAAAAAAACAGTAATATGTCAATAGAAGATGATTTGATACTTGGACGGTTTTTTGATACACCTGAAAAAAAAGCAAAATGGATCGCACGTCTTAGGATTGCCTATATCATCTGGATAATTTTTGTTATAATAGCGTTTATATTTTTAGCTTGGTATTTTTTAAAATAGAATTTTACTCCTGAAGCCACCTTTCATCAATTTTTGTATACTTTGAAATTTCCTCGGGTTTAAACCATAAGCTAATTTCAAACTCTGCAGTATCTGATCCATCAGAGCCATGTACAAGGTTTCTTCCAATGAATTGACAGAAATCACCACGAATAGTACCCATCTCTGCCTTCATCGGATCTGTCTTACCGATCATTGTTCTCACCATTTCTATAATGTCATTACCCTCAAGAACCATGGCGACGACAGGAGCAGACATAATATACTTTACCGTTGGTTCAAAAAACGGTTTGCCTTTGTGTATTTCATAGTGTTTTTCTGCAAGCTCTCTAGAGACGGATACAAGTTTCATAGCAACAATTTTGGTTCCTTTTTGTTCGAAACGGCGAATTATTTCTCCAACAAGTCCTCGTTGTACTGCATCAGGTTTTATCATCACAAATGTTCTTTCTTTTGTCATATGTTCACCTTTTGATATGGGATATATATTTCATTTATACAATTAACGTATCAAGGCATAAAAGATTGCCCAATCATATAGAGTGTAACACTTGTAACGTTGAAGAAGATATGAGCAACTATTGCAGTAGTGAGATTTTTTGTTTTCACTACCATATACGCAAGAATTAGTCCAAGTATTCCTGTCATTATTGCAGGATAAATATTTCCATACGTAAGATGAGCTATTCCAAAAAGTACAGACGTTACTACAATAGCTGTTTCTCGTCCTGCCATAGAATTAATTTTCTCTAGAAGAAAACCTCGGAAAAATATCTCTTCACCAATTGGTTGAAAAGCAACAATGACGAATATGGAGGGAAGGGAAAAAATTTGCTCTAAATCCGTTATATTGCTTGATTCATCAATGTTAACTCCATAGAGTGTCAGTATGATTCCGATGACAAATAATATAGCAAACATAGCTATCATGGAGACAACGCCCCATAGAACAGCCATGTCCATTCCTTCTTTTCGAAGTTTTATTCGAGACAGCGCCTCTTTGAAATTAAGTTTATTAACAAGGAAGTACCACAACAATGGAACAATAATAAATAACCCTATGGCAACAAGAAGGATTTGAAGAACTAGAGCAATTATTTCAACAAGCAATCGAACTAATTCTGAAGCTTCTTCAATTTGAGTTGATTCTATTGAAAGAGATGCATTAAAAAAAGAATATATTGGCAATAGTAGTATTATTGCAAAAGTAACAACAAGGATAGCCAGAGCGAATATATGGGTTGGTTTCTTAACGTTAAAATCCATTAGATGGTGAAACAAGTAACGTTTCATAAACGTTGTCACATTTTGTTAGAGTATCCTGCAACATCTGAAACATGAGAGCCTCTTTATGTTTTCACTAGTTTTTGTCTATGCGATCTTCCTCCGTGCGATAGGAGAGTTGGTCCGACAACCAGAAACACTACAATTGCTCCTAAAAAAACCATATTTCTCCCCGGAAAAGCACTTTTTAACAATAATGCAAGACCTAAAAATCCGAATCCTACAATCATACCTTTTACTCGTTCCATTTTATACAACAAGGATTCTCCCCCGAAACTACAAGGTTATAACAGGTTATTCTTTAAAAATATGTCTTTATGATCTGTCACCTTTTTCCAATGGATATTTTAGATCCAATAGATATTTTGTGTTCTTTACAAAACCCTCTGTTACATTCAACAACATATTTACAAAATCCATACGCCCAATATGTCTTATGGAAAATATTTGAGTCTGCTGAGGCTCCACATATTTTACGAACTCTCAAGTCGTTGCTGATAAAAATGATATCAAGAGAGAATTGTACGTTTTTCATCCAAAACACTCGAAGCCACGAAAACAAGAAGGGAAAAAACATGCCATACACCTCTGGCAAAGATGATCGATACATGAATCCTTTTGTTTTTGCAAAAATATTTCCTGCAACCTCACAGATTAAAGAAACAGGTTTTGACCTATCTGGATAGAACATTATTGTTACTTCCTGCATTTGAAGACCCCCGAAGATTTATGGATCTATAGTATCTGTTGCTTGGATAAGTATGTATATTTCATGGTTTTTTTGTACTAGTTCAAACGTTAGCGTTGTTGATCCTCCACTGGTTATTATAAACCCCTGTCCATCGCCGTTTATAACCCATTTGCCATCAATGTATTTTCCTTCTCTGAATCTATATTCATCTTGAGTAAGCCATAGTACATGTTTGCTGCCACCTGAAACTCGATAAAATATTGCTGATCCGTTTTCAGTTAAACCAGTCTCAAGCTCTCCATCGTTATCTGAATCAGGATCTACACCAAACGCGAGATACATCAAACTATCTGGAAGATTAAATGTAATACTTCTTTTTGTTCCATCACCTGCATTGATCTCATCAATATCTCTTGCTACACCACTACCCATCATCGTATATAGTTTCGACTCTAACGTTCTGCATTCAATTTCTATCTGGTTTTCAGCTGATGTGATACTGAGATTTCTGAATCCAACTCCTATCATTAGTGCGATAGCTGCAATTATTGCAATGCTTATTATGAGTCGAATAGGAATCATTTCAGCTGCAAAATCATTCTTTCTTCTCATATCATTTCAACCAAATAACAACATGTTTTATTGTGGTTCTATAACTAGAGATTCAGCTCCTCCATGCCAACTGAGACGAGGACGTATTTTGATGATATGTACCGACTCAGACGTGTCATCGATGATGAGTGCGACGCCTTTTTCATCTCCTACTTTTTTTATCGATTCTTTGATGTCACCATGCATATATGTAGGACGAATTCGGCTGAGGGCAGCGATATCTTCCTGAGCGGTGAGTCGATGACAGATAATAATATCGCTGTGGGAGAGGACTTCAGGTTCTATAGCACTTGGACGCTGTGTAGCCAGAATTAGGGAGAGACCTGGTTGTCTTCCCTGCCGCATCCACTCATTGATAAGAACATCTTTGCTGAGAACTTCTTTATTGTTTGGGAGGAACAACTGAGCTTCGTCAACGGCCAGCCAAACCATAGGCATACCTGTTTCTTCAACATCAACACCTATTTTTTTCAATTCATGGGTTTTACGTTCCCGTATTCGTTCCTCAAAAATTTTTTCGGAAACTAACGTTGCAACAATATTCTTAAGAGCAGGGTCTGGGAGATGACTTAAATCAAGAATGGTGATGGTTCCTCGCCTGACAAGATCTCTGATGGATATGCCATCTTTATCGAAAACTCCCCATGAATCTGCCATTGTTAAAAAATTCTCAGCAGCATCTTTTACTGTACTGTCACCTCGCGTATCATTCTGGATGCAAGTAAGTAATTCAGCAATAGAAAAATGAGTAGATGACGACTGCATCTTCAGAACAGTTCTTGTGAGAATAATTCCTAAGAGATCAGTGGCTTTAACACCAAAAAGCTGACACCAATGATACGGGGATAGTTCTGAGACTCTGATGGAAAAACTATCTACGTCAATGCCTTTGTTTTTATATTCCTCCACAAATTTCTTAGGAACTAGGAGATTTATATCAAATCCTTCAGGCACTTGGCTCCATCTGTTGAGGTTTTCAGCCTCAGCGTTATTGGGAAACTGTGTTGTCCAGAAAATACCTAATGTATCAAAGACGACAACGCCGAGATTCTCCTTCACCTTTTTTTCTAATCGTGCGATTTCTTCTATGAAGACACCAATGGTATGTGATTTTCCGTAGCCTCGTTTACCACAGATAAGAATAATATGAGGATGTATGATGTCAATATTGACATTTGATCCAAGTGATGAATCTAAAGCATAGTATCTGCCGATGTTTAATGAACCATCCAATTTTTTCTCTTTGCGACCTAAAATGTATTGTTTTTCCGCGATACCTGCGGGATTTCTTGAATCAGTATTTTCCATTATGTGTTCACCTCCAAATTGTTTTTTCTTTTAGAAAATTATATATTGATTGTTACTATATATTTTGTTTATATATTATAGTTTGGGGGAGGAAAACGATGGATAAAAATACTTGTTCATACACTGCAGTACGAAAAACAGACAGCAAAACCATCTCCATAAACTGCAGGACATGCACCATTGGAAACTCCACGATATTTGACGAAACCTGCAGATCAAACATATTCAAAATACTACAAACAGAACACGGTGTAAACAGAATTATACTCAACCATGCCTTTGTCAAGGTCTTCAGAGGAGAAGAACTAAAACTTCTAAAAGATTTAACCAGCTTCATAGAAGGAATAGAAGCATACAGCCATCTGAAACTACCAAACAAAAATCTTGATAAATGTACGACATGCAACAAAAAAAGATCCAATGAGTTACAATCAATAATTACACTATCACATAGTAACCCAATTGTTGCTTTTTACAAACTAAAAGAAATACAAAAAAGCAGGAAAGCACCATCTGATTCTCAATGCGTTGGATGTGAAGAACAATATAAAAACATCATTTCAAAGATGACAGCAAAAAGCGAGTTTGCCGTACATATCACCAAAGACTACATGGATAGCGATTTCTTCTATACAAACCATATCCGACCGTACGTACGACCAGGTTTCATCGACTCTTATATTCAACTTGAACCACCGCCAGACGCTGTTTTTTTAGAATCATATGAAGTACAGCATAAAGGAAGCCGCCCTATGAATGTCTCCCTGTATATGCTTCGAACACGGCCTGAAAAACTCTACTTTGTGGTTCCCTCTGAATATAACCTACCACGGGAAGAGTTATATTTGCTGGAAGAAGTCAGAGAGCATCTTTCACAGCACCGACCAAAAGATGCTTCTTTTATGGATGCAGAAACAGCAAGAGAATACTTCCAACATCTTGGAAAACAAATCATTGCAAAATTTGTTGAAGAACAACAACTCGACCTTGACGCAGAAAGAATCGAGTATCTCGCTGACATTTTCTCCCGTTACACAGCAGGGTTCGGCATCCTTGAAGACCTCTTGGTAGATAATAAAATTCAAGATATTTACATAAACGCACCAGTGGCAAACAACCCATTACATATCGTACTTGATGGTGAAGAATACACCTCAAACATATTTTTGTCCGACGGAGATATTGATGCGCTTGCTTCTCGTTTTCGAACATTAAGCGGCAGAGCTTTTTCAGAAGCATCACCTGTATTAGATATGGATCTTGAAAGCTATCGCACTCGTGTCGCAGCGATTTCTAATCCATTGACTCCACGAGGTATCGCATTTGCACTGAGGAGACATCGTCAGAAACCCTGGACGCTTACACATTTTATCGCTAATAAGATGCTGTCACCTGCCGCAGCAGGATTCTTAAGTTTTTTAATCGACGGGCAAGCGTCACTACTTATCGCTGGAAGCAGAGGAGCAGGAAAAACATCTCTCCTCAGTGCCTTAGTGCTTGAAATACCGCAGCGCTTCAGAATTCTAACAATTGAAGACACAGCTGAAATACCTGTCGATCATCTTCAAAAATATGGATATAAAATACAGTCGTTGATAACAAAATCAATCTCAGCAGGCTCAGCATCCACCGAGATTGATCCAACTGATGCATTGAGAACCGCACTTCGTCTGGGTGAATCTGTTTTAATACTTGGAGAAGTCCGAGGTGTTGAAGCAAAGGTGTTATTTGAAGCAATGCGGGTTGGTGCAGCCGGCAACCTCATTATGGGGACAATACATGGATCAACAACAAGAGATGTCTATGAAAGAGTAGTCTATGACATTGGAGTGCCTGCGACATCATTTAAAGCAGTCGATGCAGTTGTCATCGCAGCTCCAATACGAACAGAAGGAGGCATAGAACGTAAGAGAAGAATCATTCAAATATCAGAAATTACAAAAACAGGATGGACGACCGACCCTGATCCTGATAAAGTATTCCAAGACGTAATGATCTACAATACGGCAAAAGATGAACTCTGTGCTACTGATCTTCTTGACATGGGACAGTCTCAACTACTGGAAAATGTTGCACGGAAATGGGGAATCACCGTAGAAAAAGCACTGCAAAACATCAAACTTAGAACTGAAATCAAAAAAACAATAGCAGAGTACGGCAGAGAAAACAAAGAGCTTCTTGAGGCACCTGCCAACAGAGACGCAAACAATGCATTCTGGATGTTTATCGAAGATAGCAAAACGAGAAATAAAACAGTAAATTACAATGACGTTCGGAAAAAATGGATGAAATGGTTTAAAGACTATGTTGGACGAAGAGCATGAACAAAGAGATGCACTGGTTTGAACAAGGAACAAGTTTTGCCCGGAAATATTTTTCCTGGATGCTGCCGGATACCAAAAAAACAGAAAAAAAGTTGAGGAAATATTTCACATCAGATTATCGAGACAAACTAAATTTTACTGGACTTGATGTTGAACCAAGAGATATACTTCTTCTTGCGTATGCTGGTACGTTTATTTCTTTTATTGCTTTTTTTATCTTTGATCTTCTGGTTATTCTTTCATATGGCTCACACATCTGGGATATTGATACGTTCACCATTCTTCTCATGGGGATAGTGACATTTGTTTTTCCCATACTTGTCATGAATCTTCTGGCAAATTATCCAAAAACCTACGCTCGATACATAAAAATTCATTCCCTCGGTGATATCCCTGAGATACTAAGTTATCTTGTGATGTATCTGAAACTAGTTCCTAATCTGGAAAACAGTGTCAAGTTTGCTGCTTCAGAATCAAATACACCTCTTGCAATGGATCTTCGTAAAATGCTGTGGGATATGGAGATACGGATCTATCACGGTATTGATGATGCTCTTACAAGTTTTGCAACGCAATGGGGAAGATGGAGTGAATATTTCAAAAGAGCATTACATCTCATCCGAAGTTCTATCCAAGAACGAGACGAAGCCTCACGCATCATAACACTCAATAGAGCACTTGATGTCGCCCTTGAAGGAACAAGGGATATGATGAATCAGTTTGCAAGTAGACTACATCAGCCCACCATGGTTATTTATTCCATTGGAATCATGATACCGCTCTCGCTTGTCGCGATGCTTCCCGCTGCAGGGCTTATCGGGATGAAAGTGACGATAATTCAGGTTTTCTTCGTATATGACATTATTCTTCCTTTGTTTATCTTTTTTTATACAAGAAAAATCCTCCTCATGCGACCTGCAACATTTAACCCCCCAAGTATTCCTGATGATCATCCCGAACTTCTGCATATAAATAAACACAAACGATTGATGCTATCAATAACAGTAGGTATTATTATCGCACTTCCTGGTGTTTTTTTCATGACCATTCCCCTTTTCTTATCGTCGGGTTCGTCAAATACGTTTCTCAATTTTATTGCAAATTCTCAAGGTTTAAACGCTTATTTTCCTGTCACGTTGTTTATCCTTTGGGGTTTTACAGCATCAGTTGCACTGTATTGCATCAGCGTCTATCGTCCCTATAAAAAGATACGAGATGATATCAAACAGATAGAAAAAGAATTCAGCGACGCATTATACATCCTTGGGAAAAGAATCGCAGAGGAGAAATCACCTGAAGAAAGCTTTATGTATGTTGCAAACACCATGAGTGGTGCAAAAATTGCAGAGGTTTTCAGTCAGACTGGGTATAATTTAACTGCGATGCATACAAATCTGAGAGATGCCATGTTTAATTCTGAGTTTGGCTCGTTAAAATATGTTTATTCAGATCGTATCAAGGCGATTATGCGTCTTTTTGTAGAAGGCATTCAAAAAAGTCAAAGAGCAGTCAGTATTTCTATTATACGGATTGCTGATCATCTTAAAGAGCTGCAGGAGGTGGAACATAAGATAAAGGATACCTTATACTCTCTCACATCAACACTAAGAGGTACGTCTGCGATATTTGCTCCGTTGATAGCAGGTGTTACTCTTGCTATTACAAGGCTGATTTCAAATATTCTTCATTCTCTGGCAGGTAAGATTCCTACGGAAACAATGTCTGGATATTCGGTTCTTTCCACAGTTGCTGATTCATTTACCATAGAAAATGTTCGTCCTGAATATTTTGTTTTAGTAATCGGTATTTATGTCATTGAACTTGTTTTTCTATTAACGCGATTTACCAACGGTATTGATGAAGGTGATGATAAAGCTGCATATCTGTATTCTCTTGGTAAAATGTTGCCGACATCAATTGCTGTCCTCACACTCACAATAATTATTGGTCAAATGCTTTTTTCTTCAATTGTGAGGACTATATAGATTTTGAAGATGCAAATTAAGGAAAAATGCAACAAATTATATTGATAATGATGTGTGTTGACCTTAAAAATCCATCATGGAGCAGGTTCTTTGGGTCCTATACTCATGAAACTTGATGGATCATTTTGATTATTATATTCTGTAGAAATCCAATTTGCGCTTTGCTCTGTCTCTGAAATACGGACTTCGTCTAGTATGCCATATAAGAAATAATCATGTTGTGTGCTTCCCCGGTTTGAGCCGAAAAATAGATGCGCAGGTCCAGTATTTAATGGTGATTCAGCCGTATTTTCAACATTGCCATTTACATAGGTTTTTACTGCAGTTCCGTCATATGTTGCAACTACATAGTACCATGTATCAGTTCTCTGACAATCCTTGTCAGAGTATATGATAATCTCTAGTAGTAAATATAAACTGTATAGACCAAACCTCGTCAGTTTAGGACAATTAGTATATATGAAAGTAACAAAAGCATACTATATATGAAGCGTACTAGCTGGCATCATCCTCAAGAAAAAATAGTATACTTTTTTATTCGAGTTGATATATCAACAGAAAATCCTGTTTTTCGGTGGTATCATAGTAGATAATGACTTTTTCGATATAGACTGGTTTATATATCTGGATATAAAATGGGTTTGAGGCAAGATCTATACTTGCAGTCTCTTTGTCAATATTCAGTTCGTCTAAGTCATCTTGAGTGATTGGATCAGAAATTGTACCAGAATGACTATAGGTATTCAAACAGTAATTATGCAGTTCTTCACCGCGTTTCCAAGTTTGATCTGTAATTCGTGGCCATGGTTTTACTATAAAACATTCTTTAATAGAGAGTCTATTGTTTTGGTTTCCTTCCGCTGAGACTACGAGGTATTCTGTAGAGATACTAACGTTGTAGTAATAGTTTTTTTCAGGAAAATGAAACTCTGTTGTGTTTTCGAAAAATCTGGTATCCATACCTTCAACGGTAGTTGTAAAACTGGTGGCTATGTTTTTTAACTCAGCGTTTCTCTGCCAATCGTTTAGAAATATTACTGAAAATACTGCAGCGATGAGAATGCCTGTGGCAATTATGAGCCCGATCTGGGATAGTGTCAGACCCATTATCCCATGATTGTCTTTAATAAATCTTGACATATGTTTTACCGCCAGTATAATAAAGCTCGAGGGTAAGATCATAGATGCCAGAATGAAATAGGACAATGGTTGTCTCATCGTCACTTGAGAATCGTGCAATTGCGTGATATGTCGAAAGCGTTCCGTCGTTCATCACAAAATAGTAGTTGTTGCTTGTATTTTCGTCAAGTGTGAGATCGTCTGGTTCAGCATTTCCGTTTTCTGGTAGGTCGCCGAAGACAACAAAACTCATTGAATCTGGGAATTCTACATGAACTGTCACAAGTGTTCCTTCGTCTGCATATTCGAACATGTTTTCTGCTTCTGATATGATTCTTTGGATTTCATATTCGACTTGATAGGTTTGTGATTCCGTAGTAATATGATGCATTGAGAGGACAAGCATTGCAATGACTGCAGCTGCTGAAATAATTGCAACCATAAGATAGATGGGAAGTCCTAGTACTGCATCTTCAATATTTATGAACATGTTCCAAATCCATAGTTTATATAAAATCAAGTGTTTATATATTTTTTAATGGTTTAAAAAGGTATTCGAGATCGGGATGCATTGTAAATTTTATTTATAGAAAGATTTATATAATATAAGTTATAAAATATTAAATGATACATAACATCTTGCAAATTGGGGAAAAATATGGTATATGCTGAGAAAGTAAATCTTGCGACAATAATCATAGAAGTTGCAATAATAACGATACTGCTCATCTATAGCATCGTTATACTACTCTTTGCAGGATTGGCAAATTTTTAATTGCTTTCTCATCGTCTCTTCATCTCGTTTTTAGTATATGGTTTTATAAAGAACAAAAGAATTCATGAACGTTAGGTGGGGTCAAAATGGATGCAAAAAAAGCAATTATTATAGCATTGATCATTTGCATGGTCATCTCTATTGGATCTACATATTATTACATGGACAGAACAACACAAATTGAGATGAAAAGTGTAAAAAATTATTATGAATGTGAGATGGGCAATCTCAGAAGTTATGTTTCATATATGGAAAATACAACCAATGAATTAAATGAAGAAATTGAAGATGTCAATGTTTTATTATCTGATGTCAGAGAAGAATTGGGGCTGACAAATATTAGTTTACAAGAAAACCTATCTGAGCTTGAAAAACTCAAATCGGGAGATAAATATGACTTGCATGACCCTAC
>JAUWYM010000063.1 GCA_030615845.1 Thermoplasmatota archaeon
TAGACAGTATCATCTTCTATGGTCCAGTTCCAGCTACAAGGTGGATCACCAGTACGAACAGGAGATTCAAGATCGTTACCGTTAAAAAACTCCTGCAACACATCCAAACCAGTTTTCTTATCGAAAACAGGAATCACAGAAAGAGTAACTACAAACAGACCAATTAAAAAACCAACCCCATATTGAAAAAGAACCTTTCGTCCTTTATTTTTTATGGAGCCTGATTTAATTCGGCTTAGGAATCGACCTGCTCGTAGTTTAGCTGGCATTCAGGTTCCTAGCTTTAGTATTGAGCACTAATTGTTATATTCCAAGCCAACGATCCATCGTCAGTTATGCGATACCCATCAGAATTATCATCCCAGTAAAAATTGATATACAACCAAGCAGTATCATTAGAACAGACAAAAGCACCGCCACCACCAGCAAGATTCGTATCATGCCCATATAAAACAACATCAGATATAGTTTCATCGCCGCTTACAGTCAACGCAACCCTACAACGGTTGCTCATCAAAGTCCCAGCGTCACTACAATGAACCTCACTGAACCTGCATCTTACAACAAAATAAAACGGATCCTCACTTGCTATATCCATGGCTTCAGCATCATCTGTACTTTGATAACCACTTACATTAGTAGTCCAAGTATCATAGTTACCTGCCGTTGCATTATCATCACTAGGTGTTTCAGCGTAGTCATAACACCATGTCGCTAACCAACCTGATTCATCTACCCCTGGATCTGCTTCAGCAGCAGTTGCAGCATTACCTTTCCAGATAACATGCCATTCAGGATCTACCGTTGGTCTTGGAGCTGTAAAAGCAATAAGCAAACTTACAATTATTATTGCAGATATTAGCCCTGTTTTCATAGGAACACCAGCCTTCTTATTCTTTTTTTGTTTTCTTTCTTTCATGTTACATCACATTCTCCAATTTTATTAAGTAACCATAACAACTATATTAAATAAACGCAGTAACCACATGTATGCAGTTAAGCAACAACCCAAACAAGATTAAGTAGATCCACATCTTATGTTTCAACATTTTTAATTTACACTTACATATTTTAATAGAACAAAGACAAACAGGACAAACATCATCACTCGCACCACGACATAAACTACTAATTTCTTCCATCATTCTATCTTATCCCTTCCTTCAACTCCACGAAACCAACACGCAAACCCAAACGCTCAGCCTCCGACAAAATCATACTATCACACCTTTGCTTCTCTCTTTCGGTATAAGACATACAACCTCCTCCAAAGATCCGCAACAACTACAACAGCAAGACCACCGACAAAACCCAACACATATTCAATCATTCCAACACCCACTCCAACGCAGCCTGAAAATTATCGAAACCATGACGCTGAAAATCATCCTTAATAAAATGAGCATGCTCCTCCATGCCGTAAAGCAACTCACGGATCTTTGTTTCATCTTTCATTCTTTATCGAACTCCTCTAAATTCTTTTCAAAACGCTTATCCATCATAATACTAAAATCAGGATACCCTTTCTTCAAAAACATACGCACTACTGCTGGAAAGTTATCGAAATGATCGAAATGATTGTCTCCATAATAAAGACGGAGATCAGTCATAAGAACATTTACATCATGCATAATTTTTTCTTCAGGGTTTTTATGTAAAATCTTCCATGCTTCCACTGAAACATACATGCCTCGTTTCCAATCACCATCTCCAATTTTTTTTAAATCCTCCATGGTGTTGTTTTTTATTCTGTATGTCTTGCTACTTTCTCTTTTATTAATCATCATTTATCAACATAATTTTTCATTTTATTTTTTAATTCCAATAACTTATCATTTTCTTTACCAGTTTTATTATGCATTGTACCGATTACTTGGAGTATTTCTTTAAAAATTTCAAATGCAATTCTTTTAGATCCATGTAATTGATATTTATCAAAAAAAGGTATTAATTTGTAATACAAATCTTGTTTGTTATATATTCTTAATGATACTACATCGTGAGTTGCATCATATCCTCTTTTTCTATGACTTTTATCATGATATATTGTTCCGCAACCTATTTTTTCTTGAATTTTTTCTAATAATTTTTTATCACGTATAATTAATCCTATTGAAAACATCGGTCGTAATGAATTTGTTTTACTGCCTGCCTTCTTATTATAGTTTAAAGAAAAACATCCTTCTCCTTCTACAAGCCCTGCAATAAAGTCTCCTGATATTTTTCCCATTTTTTTGACTCCTTATCTCTCTTCATATGATTTTTATTTTTTGTGACAAATATGTGACATGTCACACTTTTTATTTTGTGTCTATTGTGACGGTGATTTATGCCTTCGGCATCCCCTATTTTTCGGTCGTGTACTAGACGATACTCTAATACATACACGTTGGGTGTCACAATTTCGTCACATATTGTCACAAATATGTCACACATTCGGAAGGTTTAAATATGATAAGCGTAAAAAGTGTGACAGTAAGACACCCCCCATTTTAGTGTCACTGTCACATTTTTGTGACATAATACTTGTTAACATGGATGAATCTAAGGAGAAATGGGAGGACACACCCTGGGATGTCTTACAAAAACAATAAGGTACTAGAGAAGACAAGGGGATGCATCCAGCCCGACCGTTGTAACCTGGCAGAAACAAAGAAGGATGGAATGTAGGAACCCTTTTTTTGTCTCTGTCAGTGTTACCATGATTAATATGTGTAATGTGGGAGATGGGGATAGGGAGAGTATTGGGATGTAATATCGAAAAATAAGGGGGGGATAAAAATATGAAAATGTTTTCTCCATTTGTCTCCCTATCTCCTAATATGAAAAAAGTAGAGTGATTCATAAAGAACCTCCGTTGTTAAAATCATTAAGAATAGATTGATCTTTTTCTAATAATTCAAAATCTAAAATATCTCTCAGTTGTTGTAATGGAAAATATATAAAAGGTGGGACATCATCATATTGGTAATTGTTCCATTTGGGATGATTCGGTATCCATAAGAAAAATAATCGTTCTCTATTATTTACTGATTTTTGTTTATTGTAATAAGAAGGATCTGTAGGTTTAGGTATTGCAATTATAAGAGCAATATTATTTCTTTCATATTCTTCAACATCATTTTTTCGTATACCTACAGAGAAATATGTTGTAGGGTTTCTAAATTTGAATTGTAGTTTATAATTTTTATCTCCTAATTTAAGAATCCCAAGTTTATTTCTATTGTCTCCTGTTAAAATAGCATCTGTTTTTTTTTCAGGTGTTGGGTTATCATAGTCTGGTAATTGGAAGCAGTCTCCAAGTTTTCCATGGCAGAATCGCCGTTCAAATTCTAATAATGATTTATCGTGTGATATTGTATTTGCTAAATTATCATATATTTCCTCGATTCTTTCTTTGTGTCCTCTAAGTTCGTTGTTTTGTGATACTGTTCTTCGTATATCATTCCATAGTTCAAAATGAAAAAGAGAGAAATTCATGTGTTATTCCCCCCAAGTTTTTTCAAAACGACCTCTTTATATTGTTCGTTTAATTCATATCCAAAACCATTTCTATTTAGTTCTCGAGCAACTTTTACTGTCGTTCCACTTCCGAGATACGGATCAAGAACATTATCTCCTTCATAAGAATACATTTTAATAACTCGTTTAGCGAGCTCTTCAGGGAAGGTTGATGGGTGGTCTCTGTTGGATGATACTGATCGTATATTCCACACTCCCGTAACATATTCTTTCCATTCATCTTTCGTTAATTTTGATTGTATTTCCTCTGATTGTTTCCGTTGTTTTGGTTTACCGTTCATATTTTTGAAAACAAAAACATATTCCCATGAAGGCAACACTCGGTATTCTCCATGTTTTGATTCTGCATGAGTTGTAACGTGAGAGCTGTTCACCCACGGATCATCTTTTACCCAGATTATTCGTGCAAAAAGTACAAAATTCTTCTCTCTAAGATGGTTTATTAGATATGGTATAACCATTTTTTCTTCTGGCCAATGTTCCTTTGTATGTTTAGAAAATGATACTATGTCCGCTATGTTGTAAACTATTTTTCCCCCATGAGATACAACTCGAGCGCATTCATCTAAAACAGAATAAAGATTTTGAATATGGGTATCAAATGATTTAACATCATATTCTTTATCTGTAAAATAAGGGGGTGAAGTAAAAACGAGATCAATATTGTTATCTGATATTTCTTTCATGTTGGAGGAATCTTTGAAATAGATACCATCAAGAAGTTGTTGTTTCTTCTGTTCTTCTTCTATTTCTTTATCTAATTGTTGATTCCATTCCTCAATATCTTTTAAAAGATTTTTTGCTTGCCGTTCCGTCTGCCGTACCGTTAAGTCATCACTTGTTATTCTTTTGCCAAGACTTATTTGAAGGTCTTGGCGACGTTTCAGTTCTTGTTCAAATCTTTCTACTTGTTCAGATGTCCATTTGTCTTGTGTTTGATTGTAGAGTGTTTCAAAACGTTTTACCAAATCTTTCTTATCCACTAATTTTGCAATCAGAAATGCATGTGATTCAGTAAGATTGACAGAACGTTCTGTCAGTTTTATTATTATATCATTCGGTAATTCTAATAATCGTAATTTTCTTTGATAATAATCATACGTATTTCCATATTTCTTTGCAAGTTCCCGAGTTGAATATTTATCTTTTCCATATATATCCTGTATATGCTTGTAGTGCCGTGCCTCATCAATAGGATTATAATTCTCCCGTTCTTTATTATCAATAAAAGATATATGAAAAGTATCTTCATCTGAAAGTTGTCGTATATTACTCGGTATCTGTAAATACTTGAGTTCTTCAAATGCTTTATATCTTCTATGTCCACATACTAGCTCATATGGTCTAGCATCTTTTTTATGTCCATTTGGTCTAAGTGTTATAGAGTCAAGTAACCCGATTTGTTGTATGGATTGTTTAAGACTTGAGAGATCGCCAAGACTAGATCGTGGATTGTATCCAAGTCGTATGTCAGATAAATTTACAAGTTTTGATTCTGAATCATAGAATTTCATTTGTTCTATTTCTTCCGCCCCCCGTTGTTTTTCTGCCATTCCTTAATCATTTCAATAATGATTTTCTCAGGCATCAGCTTACGAAGTGCATTCCGTTCAGCTTTAGATACACATTTTTGTATACAGAAATCATCTTTAATTTTCGAGCCGTTACGCAACTCCATAAACTTAGGCTGCATACTCACTCCCCACATCTCCAAGTTTCGTTGTACGTCAATGGCTTTAACCTTACCTATCCAACAAGACCCGTTCTCTTGAAGTATGGGTTCGCAGCAATGTATGTTCCCACGCTGCAACGCTATATGTTTTACACCAGCATAACTTAATCCTGTTATGGTTCGGTTGCCCTGTGGAAAACTGTAGACAAACTCCTCGATTACATTCCCCTTTATTTCCTGTAGAATCTGTTCTTCATCTTTCCGTTCCATAAGACTGTAGGGCATTTGCTCTACAATCTCAGGAACGTTAGGAGTGTTCGGCTCAGTCTGTGTACTTACACGTGTACTCTCATATTTTTCAATAAATGGTTTAATCCTGTCGTTGTCCTGTAAAAAATCTATGTGTTTACAGCTTCCACCGTTAGTTCTAAATTTGAAGTCTGCACATGAGCATGTCCCTACAAACGGATTCACTATGTAGGTGTTACCACTCCGTAGGTTATGTACTTCAAAACAATTCTCTTCCTTAGAATTTAAAACTGTGTAGAGTTCGTTCGGGTCGGTGAATGGTTTTTCCAGCTTAAATTAAACTATATCAGTTTGAGTTATGTTGACACCCCCAGTTCAAATAATAGTTTTTCTAATATATATTTA
>JAUWYM010000142.1 GCA_030615845.1 Thermoplasmatota archaeon
TTTCAATATCCAAATCTACATAGTCGTTATACATCACCGTTATATCTTTGCTCATATCATAAATCCAATCTGAATGTTCATCGGCATAATTTTTGATGGTATGCCCATCTTTTGCTGTCTTTGCATACCCTATGCCATCAAGACAAACAACTCCAAGGATGTGATCTTCATTTCCATATGTTTCTTTCGCATATTCATGACTTCCAAGAAGCCCTTGTTCTTCTCCAGAAAAGAAAACAAATTTAACAGTACTATTAAATTCATACTTACTCATAATCTCTGCTATGGTCAGAATAGCAGCAACACCTGAACCATCATCATCTGCACCTGGTGAAATAAATACACTATCATAATGGGCACATACAATGACGATTCCATCAGATGATCCTATACCCGGAAGGGCGGCTTCAATGTTTTCTCCTCGCCTTAATTTATATCTCCACTGATCGTATCGCACAGTCAAACCTGAATTTGTGAGTTCATGGTAAATATATTCTTTTACTTTATCAAGCGTTGTTGATCCGGTAGGATGTGGACCAAAATCCTGTATTGTCTGCACATGTTTTTCTAATGTTGATTCATTTACCATTCGAATCATTTCAAAAAGAGTAGAATTCTTCTTATATGAATCTGGTTGAAAGTCTTCATCAATTTGAATTAAAGAAGTGTCTTCTGTTTCTTCATAATTGAAAATAAATGCTGTTACAACAAGTAAAATGATTACAACTAGAGATACTGCAAATAGTTTTTTAAGACCGTTCATGCAAACAACTGATATATTAACAGATATTTATATATAATTTTTTATTGAACTTTTATTGAACTGATAAATTTTGTTTCAAAAAATGAGAAAATCAAATAGTATACCTCTCCATTACCAACTCTACTATGAAAAAACCATATGCCGCTCTTTCCATCTCAATCGTTTCTGTTTCATTTGCCGCCATATTAATTAAATTTTGTGAACCAACACCACCACTCACCATAGCATTTTTTAGATTATTATTTACCACTCTTATCATTTTACCCTTTATTTTACTACATAAAAAAACCAGATTAGAACTTCTTACAATACCTCATTCAACCTTATTAAGTATGACAATTATTGGTTTTATTCTTGCAGCTCATTTCGCATTATGGATTACATCACTTACAAAAACATCGGTTGCAAGCTCCGTAATACTAGTAACCGCTCATCCAATTCTTGTTGGACCTATATCATATTATTTCCTAAAAGAAAAACTATCAAGAATTAATGCAATTGGCATTGCAATTTCAGTAGCTGGAGTTATAACACTTGTCCTGGGTAACTATGGACTTTCTTCATTTACATTGGACACAGTGGAGGGAAACGTACTTGCAATACTTGGAGGAGTTGCAGCAGGGCTCTATATTCTAGGGGGAAGAAAATTAAGAAAAAACATCTCAGTTCTTTCCTATGCCTTTGTAGTATATTCCGTTGCTACTGTAACACTTTTTATCATCTGTCTTCTCTTTAATGCTCCGGTATATAACCTTAGTCTAAAATATTATCAAATCATACTCCTCCTGGCACTGGTAGCAGGAATCTTTGGACATACACTTTACAATTGGTCTTTAGAATATGTTCGCGCATCAGTTGCATCTGTTTTCCTCTTAGGAGAACCCATCGGTTCATCTCTTCTTGCCTATGTAATTCCTTCAATCCATCAGGAACCGTCAATATATACCATACTAGGAGGAGGAATCATTCTTCTTGGTATCTATTTCACATCAAGAAAGACAAATGAGACAGACATGCTGAATGAGGAACATACACAATGAAAGATATAGAAGAACTCATAAAAAATAATAAGAAATACAAAAACGCAGTAATTCAAAAACGATTTATCAGTAAAAAAAACACAGTATGCTATGTGATTCTCAACGGCAAACCACGTGTGCTAAAATGGTTTGCTCCAGGTTTCAAAAAAAACATGGAAACAGAATATACAATTCTAAAGAAAGGTGCATCCAAACTGAACATACCTACTCCTCTAGAGAAAGATGAGGAAAACAATGTCCTTGAGATGGGTTACATTATTGGAGAAAATCTCTGCGACGTGATAAATGATGAAAAGACTACAACCAATGAAAAACAAAGACTGATGCATCTCCTTGCTGAATGGTTCTTCAAGTTCCATACATATTTCAAAGAAGCAGAAAAATTTTATATTCGTGGCGATTCAATACTAAGAAATTTTATTCTTACAGATCGTATCTGGAGTGTTGATTTTGAGGAGTCAAGATACGGAAAACCAATAGAGGATATTGCAAGCATGTGTGCATCCATACTCAGTACTGATCCTCTGTTTACCGATGAAAAGTTTCAACTCTGCAGAATCTTCATAGATTCATATGAAAAATCAGTGAAATGGAACTTGAATGATATTGATAATGAAATTGCATATGCACTTCTTGAGAAGATCCAATGGAGACCAGAAAAAGAGGAGGTTCTCAGAGAGTTTTCTCAGAAAATAAGAAAAAAAGGACTGAAATAAAAAATCATGAGTCATAATTTTTAAATAGGTCGTATAGTATCCGTGCACTCGATACTATGGGGAAGGAAAAACTCATACCAATTTTTGCCTTCGTTGTCCTACTAATAGGCGGTTTATCATCGATCTATGTTTATGCACTGCAAAGTGATTCAGAATTTATCAATATAAACGGAACAGATTATACAATAGATCAACTGTTTTTCATGGGTAAGCAAAAAACCGTGAAATCAAGTTCTGAATTGTTTTCTGGTATTTCACTTGATGATTTGATTTTAAAAACCGGTGTTTCAAATCCTGAAACTCATGAATATACGATAATTGCGTCAGATGGATACCAAAAAACAGTGAAATGGGAAAACATGAAAAACGGCATATTAACAAAGGATGGGAAGTCAATATTTTCTGATCTACCAAAATCATATAGGGTTATAGATATTATAAAAATTGAGGTGATTTAAAATGAAAAAAATGAAACTTTTTGCAGGAATACTTGTTTTTGGCTCTTTATGGGGATTTTCGGAATGCATAATTGGGTCTATATTGCATAATGCTCAGCTTCCAGCCGGCGCGATTATGACTGGATTGTTCGCTATTGTCTTGATGACGATGAGTAGAATGTTTTATAAGCAACGAGGCATGCAGCTTGGAATGGGGCTGGTAGCTGGATCATTACGATTGTTTAGCCCCTTTGGGGAGGTTCCAGGTTATTTTATTTGTTCTGCGATAGCAATAGTGGCTGAAGGTTTTATTTTTGAACTAATATGGTACAAGCTGTCTCTAGATTTAAAAGAGTTAAAGCCCCTTACAACGAGTAGTAGTATGGGGATAATTACAACTTATTGCTGTTACATTAGTGGATATATTATAACTCAAATTTTGACACCTATACTTTCCTCTGCAGGTTTCTATCTTGAAAATCTCATTGTCTTCATTCCACAAATCCTTGCAAGTGGGCTTCTAGCTGCAGTTATTGGGGGGATGACCGTACCTGTAGTACTTGCAATGAAAAAACTTGACGTTACCATTAAAGATCGATTGTATTATCCTGCAACCATTGGTATCTCAGTTGTATGTTGGTTTGTCGTCATTGCAAATACAATTATTCTACTTTATGCATAGGAAAGATGACATGCACAAAGCTACAACTGTCAAAATTCTAAAAT
>JAUWYM010000101.1 GCA_030615845.1 Thermoplasmatota archaeon
AAGAAGAGCAGTTCCTGTTTCAAAACTTCCAATATCAGCTGTTTTTCTTGCAGCCTGAATAATCTTAACAGCTGTCGCCTCACCAATATCAGCGACATCTGACAGTTCCCTAGGTGAAGAGACCGCAATACTCATCATATCCGAATATCCTGAATCCTCCAACTTCTCAGCAATAGCTGGACCAACACCAGGTAAGTCACTTATCTTATCTTTACCCATGAAAACTCCCAAAAAAGAGAAAGGAAAAGATGTTTATAAACATGTGCTTTAGATAAGTGAAAGTATACAAAGAATCAAATAAATTATTGCTTTAAAAAAAAGATTTTTCATCGACTACTTTTCTTTACATTATCCTTTCAATCATTTCTAAAACAAAACCACTATCATCGATAACGTACCGGGCAATACCGATCTTTTTTGCATAATTTCTCATTTTTTTAACTGACAAATATCGTTCAAAGGATGATCCTTTCTGAATAACATCAAGCTCCAACACACAATCAGCAAGAGCCTCCATTTTTCTTTCAAATAACTCTCCATGTACTCCCTTCGTCATAACAATAATGAGGGCACCTTTATTTTTGAGATTACCAACCTTTGCGGCATAAATTGTCTTTAAAACATCTTCTTGACGGTATTGGCTAAGGAAAAAATCCAAAGAGTTAATTATTAATATTTCTCCATAAGAAACGTCTTTGATTTTATTTGACAGAATAGCCAGGTAATCTTCTTCACTAATCACTGTACTGAGCATACCTGGTGAAGACCCTAGCTCTATAAGCTCTTTAAGTTTTAGTTTAGATCGTTGCTCATAGATACAGACTCTTCGTTCCTCACCTTCTAAAACGTTTGAATAATACTTTGACGATATATCGACAAAATCTATTTTAGAAAGGTCCCAATTAAACCTCTTCATCGTATCAATTATTTCATCTTTTGTCTCTTCAGTAGTAATATATACGACGTTTCCTACGGCAGCAATTTGTTTAACAAGTATTTCGGTACCGCTCCCAGGACTCCCTAGAATTATCGTTGTAAAACCGTTTGGTATACCGCCCTCCAACAGTCTATTTAATTTCTCTATCCCTGTATTGATAAAGCTTTCTTTTTTATCTACACCGGTGTCAATAAAGGATTCTCCTATCATTCTATCAGTGAGCCGTCATAATTTTTTTGTGGTGGTGAAAAGATTTTTTACTCGCTGCCGTTCAAATCTATCCTTATATGATGCAGTGGTTTTGAAAGTGAACTCAGTCACAGGAGCACCTAGTGCCATGGTGCTTCCCATGAGCAGTTCTCCTTTAGGAAACGCGCTTAAAAGCAATCCACGGATGCATCCATAGGTAAAAAGTGAGGCGGCATGCGGCTCCTCTGAATTCTCATACAACAAACATTGAGTCATCAATGATCTTGCTTTGTCATTTTCAATTTCAGCGAGTGTAAAAGATGTGCCCATCGGATCGAAGATATTTTTCATTGTTACATCAAGCCATTTTTTCATCGTCCATTCTTCTGGTTTTTCTTGTATAAACTCTGCAAATAACCCTCTGCCAAAAGCTTCTCCTGTCTGCATAACTGATTCTATATTCCCATGAGTATCAAGGAGTTTACCTAACGCAACAGTAAAAGCGGTATCTCTTCTTTTTGAAATCTCTTCAGACTTACTTGGTCTTGTATCCCATGCCGCATGATCTTTAGATTCTTCTTCTCGTACTGATTTTTCCATGTTTTCATTCTCTTTATTCTATAAAAGAGTCACGCAATACAACAATCTTATCATTCATCTGTATCAATTTGTTTGAATCCACTTCTTCTTCCATTAAAATCGATATAATATGTATGTTTTGTGAGCGTGCCCTACTCATTAAAATAGAGACAAATTCTCTAATTATCTCAGAATCATTATAGATCATCAGGGCACTTAAAGAATCAATGACGATATACTTATCCACTTCATCTTCGACTCCTTGGAAGGTATTCATTATTTCAAGACCGGCAATTTCAAGCATTGTAGGACTTTCGATATAGATGCAGTTGTCGTGGAATTCTGAAATACCAGCAGCACGAGAAATACAATCAATAAACTTAATATTTGTATGTTCAGAGACCTCCTTAAAAGTCTTAGAGATATGATCATACGTATCACTTGCGGTTACAAATGCCCAAGTATCATTAGGGTTACTTAACATAAAGTTAAATAACGTCTCCAATAGATCAGTATGTCTGTTCTCAGGAACCTGTATACCAACTGATTGATTAACCTTTATTGCAACTGCTACTCTATCCTTAATCCCTTCAATAATAGCATCTACCATCATATCATCCTCCTATCTCCTCAATAACGATTCAACATCTGATGTTTTCAACAACGGTACCAGCTCCAAGCCGCGTTCAGCTGAGATATTCATTGCAAATTTCGCTCTTGAGTGAGCAATACCTCTCATTTTAACTACCTGAAGAGTTCTAATCAGATCCCCTCTTCTTTCGATATCACCCAGAAAGATGATACCATCTGAAATAAACTCCTCTATTTCGTACTGGGAAAATTTATATGTTTGTGGTGGAACTTCAGATGTTAAAAGAGTAGTACAATTCATAGCGGCGAGAGAGGTCCCTAGTTTAAAAATAAAATCTCTAATCATTTCTCTTGATTGTAACCGATAGCACAGTGCAGTGATTGAATCTATTACTAAACGTTTTACATTGAGTTCATCAGCAATATCTTTTAAAATATCAAGGAGTGCCCCTGCATCTTCAACCGTATATTTCTCTGCATCAAGTCCTAGACGTTCACTGATAATTCTCAAATCAATTATATTTACCATCCCAGATTCTATCAATTTTTTATCATAGAAACTAAATCCTTCAAGGTTTTTTGTCAACTTAAATAACGGCTCAGTAATCGTGAAAAACACTCCATGGTCATCATTTTGGGCACCATTGAACAAATACTGCATACAAAGCGTTGTTTTTCCTGAACCGCTACATCCAGTAACAAGGACGGTGCTCCCTAAAGGAATGCCGCCGCTCATCTGAAAATCAAGTTCCCTTATACCAGTACTACATACTTCTTTATTTATCATATCAATCTCCTCAACCGAACGTACATCTCTTTTTGTATTGATATACATTTACCTAATATAAAACTTAAGGTTTTGTAATGTCAAGTAACATGGGTAACATCTTTCTAAGGAGAGAAGATGTTACCTATTTTAGATAATTATAGAGGTTCATTACTGTTTTTCGACAAATCACACTTATACAACTAATGTTACCGATCTCCGTTGACATTACAGGTTTCAATAAAGTGCAGGGGAAGGGATTTGAACCCTTGGACTCCTTCGAGACAGGATGTCTCATCACGAACCTTTCAATTGTTTAGATCTTAAGTCCTGCGCCGTTGGCCAAGCTTGGCTACCCCTGCGTAGAATATCTATAAGGGTTTATGCGGGCGCCGGGAATTGAACCCGGGCAGAGGGCTTGGAAGGCCCTAATCATAACCCCTAGATCACACCCGCAAATTAATGGGATAAAATACGGTTTTTGTTTTAGTAGTTTGCTATATCTATTAGTTCAACGATAAAAAACCAGGATTTGTGTTAGGACAGGACATATGTCGCTTCTTATGAGTATCATAACGAACATATATGATAACCTGAGGTGCGACACATGTTCATCCACTACGGAGAACTCTACCTAAAGAAACAACACGTTCAACTCCTGAAAAAAGAACCTGATTATGTAAAAAAGAGATATCATGCTGTTGTTGCTGCTCTTGTTTCAAAGAACAACATCCTAAGAGAGAAAGCAGCTCAGGACCTAGAAATCAGTATGCGTCAGTTACAACGTCTTCTTCACCGATTTCAAAAGGAGGGAATACCTGGATTACGGCATAAATCGAAACGACCACATCGAAGTCCAAATAAAACACCGATGTGGCTTGAGAATATTGTTGTAACTGTGAGGGAAAAAACAGGATTTGGTTCATTTCATATATCACAAATAGTGAATATCAGTCTTGAAAATCAGGGGAAATCTCAGCGGGTAAATCCTCGGACAGTTTCACGGATTCTTGTAAGAAGGGGAGTGATTGAATCTGAACGACGTGCAAAAAAGGAATGGAAACGGTTTGAATGGGGGCACCCAAATCGTTTGATTCAGACATATCTCACCAAGTTTAACGGTATCCCTCTTCTTACCATGGAAGATGACTATTCACGTCGCGGATGGGCAATCAGACTTTCGAATCAACGAGATACAACTGTTGTGCGAGGGATGAAGAAACTGCTTAAAATCAGATATGACAACCTGTTGACAGATAATGGATCGCAGTTTAGCAGAAAGAACAAGGTCATTCGTGAATACTGCGAGGATCATATAACTGAAAAGCATATCTGGACAAGTATTCATCACCCTCAAACAATGGGAAAACTCAGTGCTTTCCAGAAGGGACTGAAACGATTCTTACATCATAAACTAGGTGCGTCCAGAGATATTCATGAGATTGATTACTACATCGATGTTTATGTCCATTGGTACAACAATGGAAAATACCATTCTGCAATAGCTACCTATCCAGAGGAACGATACTCTGGACAGCGAGATATCGAATGGTATAATCATC
>JAUWYM010000116.1 GCA_030615845.1 Thermoplasmatota archaeon
ACATTTTTTTGCGATTTTATCAATGCTTTCTTTTGCATTGCTTTCCAACACTGCCAGAATCTTTTTTTCATCCTCATCGATTTGTTTTCTACTGCTTTTTGGCATAAATATTCCTCATAAACTGAAATTCTGTACCAAGTATCACTTTAAAAACATGTCTTTGTAACTGGGAGGGGCAGGCGAAAAAGCATTGTGAGGAGGGCAGGTTAGGAGGAAAAAACGAGGAGTTTCCTCATTTCTTCAGTGAAAATAGAATATATTTTATTATTTGGAACCTACCCTTGCAACTTAATATAACAAAACATCTTTTATAATTTTGGCTTAATACAATATGTACCCTTATAAAACCATGTTTTCCCACTTAATGCTAGAGTTTTATACCTAATGTCTAACAAAAAAAACTCCACAAATAAAATCAGGTCTAAGTATTCCACGAAAATTGAAACCACCAATGCCACAATGATAATCACCTCTGAAATGGTCATAAGAGATTCCCCATGACCGAATTCCTGATCTCCAGTAATCTAACTTCCTTATGTTGTTAGATTCAAATTCGTAATGATTATCTTTGATAATTATTGGTTTATCGAGGATTATAATTTTCTCCTTATAAACCAAGTAATAAAATCATTTTTCTCTCCAAAATAACTCTTGTATTTACCTGATATAACGCGATTTAACACGTCTAAATATCATCTAAACTCATTATATTAATCCAAATGAATCATCGATGGAGAATACATTACAATCGACTGTGGAAGAATTTTGTAGGTGGTTTATTATACCAAAGATCTCTAATCTTGCATAAACCTGCGAATATAAAATAATTCTGTACGAAAACTTCTCTCAAGACAATGTTTTTGGGGCACATCAAACAAAAATAGTAATATGTGGTTATATTGATAGGATCTCTGAGGCAGAAGATGGATGTTATGAAATCCACGATTACAAAACCAACTCAAGATTACCCTCGCCAGAACACATACAGGACGATAGGCAACTAGCACTCTATTCAATTGGTGTAAAACAGAGATATCCACATGTTAAAGATGTTCGTTTGATCTGGCATTTCTTGAAATTTGACAGGGAAATTAATTCAACTAGGACAGATGAAGAGCTTGAAGAATTAAAGAGGAACACTATTCAGTTGATAGACACTATTGAGAATGCCGAAGAGTTTCCTACGAATCCTTCCAAATTATGTGATTGGTGTAAGTTTAAATCTATATGTAGCTACCGATATCATCCCTTACAGATGCTTCCTATCTTATATTTATGTATCCTTTTTTGTAGAGAATAACAATTATTATGATTATCGCTGCAATTATTGCTCCTATTATAATAATTAGTAAAGGTAGTCCTGGTGTCTCTAGTTCTTCAGTTGGTTCTTCTCCTTCACTTACCGCAATAGCAAATGTTGAAAATCCAGTTGTTTCTGATTCAAAGTGGACATATACAGCATCTTCAGAAATAACGGTTGTTGATAGTTTTTGCCATTCGTTATTATGATATTTCATTAATACTATTGTTTCTCTGTCTATGTTGTTTTCTTCCATCCATGTTTGTTCCACTTTAAAACTGATTTTTAATGATTCTATATCGTCATCTGCTACATACTTGTCATCTGCTGTGATTCCAATTTCCAGATATGCATAGATGGCGACTACTTTTGTTGGATCTTCTGCAATATATTCTGGTTTTCCTGAAAGTTTAACCACTGTTATTTTTACATTTGTGAGATCTGCTGCTGCTGTGAACATAATACCTTCAATGCCTGTTTCATCTGAGTTTTCTGGCTCAACTTCTGTTTCTTCTCCACTTGTGACATTTCCCACTTCCTCTTCTGATATCGATTCACTTTGCAGTATGGTAAATGACCAGTTTTTTGTCGCAGAGTTTCCAAGGATATCTGAAACATTAACTTCTACGTTATGCTCACCAAATGTCATATTAGTTGTTGGTGTGTAGGTGACTAATGTCGATGTAATAGTAGGAGTTACAGTAACTTCATCGATGGTTAATGTAACACTATCGGCATCTATTCCACTGATATCGCTGTAGCTTGCTTTTATTGTTGGCGTTGTATCATATATTGTTGACCCATTAGTTGGCATATCAATTGTTATTGATGGTCCAGTAGCGTCAGCGACGGTGAAGGTATAATCGTCGTCTGTTGCTGTTGTATCTTGATCTGCATCATCAGTTGCAACGATATAGTAGGTTACTGTTGTTAGCTCTTGGAATGGTCCTATCTGTGTAGAGTAGATTCCATTGGTCTCATCTGCTAATGTCATTGCTTTTGAATGCTCTGTGCTATCGTTCCAGTTTAAGGTAACTGAAGCTATGCTGTTGGTTCCTCGTGCTATAACAGTTGCATTAATGGTAACAGTATCATTCTTTGTAGGTTCATCTGGATTATGGTCAACATTTAATATAAGAGGTCTAGTACTAGGGGTGCCACCTCCACTTCCTCCTCCTTCGTAGACAGTAAAAGACCACTCTGAATAGCCGGTATTGCCAGCATTATCTGAGACTGTTATATTAACTGTATGTGAAGCATAACTAAGTGCACTAGCTGGAGTATAAGAAATCGAGGTAGAGGTAACTGTTGCGTTTGAGGTTTGATTGACATTATCAACTTTTATTATTACAGATGAATCGTCTACACCAGATCTAGAATCTGATAAAGCAGCACTTATTGTTGGCTGAGTATTTGTTGTTGATGATCCTGAACCAGGGGAAAGACTTGATATAGTAGGATCACCGCTATCAAACGTGAAACTATTGCTATCATTAGAACCACTATTACTTGCATTATCAGTCGCCGTTGCATTCACAAAATACAGCGAATTATTTGTCCATGTCACACCACTCGTATCATAACTCCAACTATCATAATCACCACCCAATGTCGTAGAAATCCAACTAACACTACTCTGCCAAGCACTACTACTACCATTGTAAAAAGCATCACCAGTAACATTAAAGACCGTGATATTCACACTAGAAATATCAGAAACACTATCATTACAACTACCACTCACACTAGTCAAACTATTATAATAGTTACCATCAACAGGAACAGAAACCGTAGCAGTCGGAGTACTATCGTCAATAGTAAGATTATTGGTATTTACTATGTTGCCAGTATCATTTGTACCTGCGAGGAAAAGACCTTGATCATTATTTGTATATGACCCAGTAGTTGCATTATCTATTTTTGTTGGTATATCCATTCTTATTGTATTCCAATGAACTGCTGTTGCAGATAAATTTACCGCGGCATAGAATGTGGCAGTAACGTTAATATCTTGGGTGAGACTAGATATGTTCCAACTGAAGCTATCTGCACTAAAGGAAGCATTTCCAAGGAGAGTATCATCGCTGCTGCTAAAACCGCCTCCTGTGTTTTCTACCCAAAAAGTTAAATCAGAAATATCTGAACTTGTACCATTACAAGTGCTGTTGAGTTTAAATGTTACTGCATTAAGTTCCTCGTGATAGCATGTATTGTTGTCCTCTCCCTCAAAAATAATGGCATCAGCAGCGGCATTCCATACGCCTCCATCTGCCGCATCATACGATTTGACTCTATGCCAAGCGGACATATTCTTACAACCCAAGCCTGATGCATTTGTTCCAATGGGCGGAGCTGACCCAGCTAAAACGGTTTCGGTATCGTTATACTGTTCATCGCTAGTTACGTCATCAAGAAAAATACAATCTATATCAGCATCCCAACTACCACCTTCAGAGCCACTTGAATTATCATAATACAGCATTTTACCTGCTCCACCCCAATCAGTAGATTGATTATCATTTTCCAGTATTTGACCATCACTAGGACCTAGGCCTACTAACAATGTATCACTTGTTGTATTTATAGTAAAGTTCAACACTAGTACATATGTTTGACTTGCTTT
Organism: Thermoplasmatota archaeon; assembly: GCA_030615845.1. Taxonomy (GTDB): domain Archaea; phylum Thermoplasmatota; class E2; order DHVEG-1; family DHVEG-1; genus JAUWYM01. The sequence goes on from JAUWYM010000116.1 coordinate 3,924, forward strand.
CACATAACCGGCACTAACATTTGTATTTTCAACTGTCGTTGGTTTAACATTAAATACAGAAACTACGGCAACAATCAACATTATAACGAAAATTACATATGTAAATTTACCAACCTTTAAAAAATTACCTTTTTTAGTTTGAATACCCTCACTCACCTCAAACAGGCACATAATAATGTTATATCTCAGTAACTAACACTTTTACACTAATCAGCAACTAAAAATACAATTCTACCATTTATATAAAATTGATTTGTTAATCAATGATAAAATCTTGTCTAATTTTGACAAATCTTTGCATATTTCTAGCTACATTAAAATAT
>JAUWYM010000071.1 GCA_030615845.1 Thermoplasmatota archaeon
ATTTTACACTTATGGTTTGTTTGGCAAAAGTGGGAAAACAGTAGATAAGATCGTACAAGAACTTGGAATTGGTACAACGATTACTACTGCTCTTATAGAGAATTTGAACTCGTTTATTAGAGATAATGTGCAATATATGAAATGATGGATGCTTATATTTTAATGAGGAGCATCAAAGGGGATAAGCAGGATGATAGTAAGAAGAAATGTGATCTTGAGGAGATTGAGAAAAAAGCAGATATGAAGCAGAATGAGGGGGAGTTAAGGAGTTGTAGAAGAAGGATGCGGATAGAGCGGAGGAAAGAAGATGAGGAATGGCAAAAGTATAGAGATGAACGGATAAAATTGATAAAGAAATGGAAAAGGATGCCTAGGAGGAAAAGGAAAGAGTTTAAGGAGGAAAAAAGACGAAGTGATGAGGAATGGAAGGAGAGAAGTGTTGAAAGGCGAGAATTAAAGGTCAAAAGGGAAAAAGAGGATGAAGAGTGGAGAGGTAAACGAAGGGAGATAAAAGAGCAGATGAATGTTATTGTCACTTCTTTAGCGGCAATTTTGGTGATCATTGATAATTGCACGAGAAAATGTATTGGCTTACCTGTTTTTATGACGGGGCGGAGAGTCACTGCTGATGATGTAATAAAAGCGTTGGAAGAAAGACTGCCTTCTGAGTTGAGATATATTATTTCAGATAATGGAAGGCAATTCATTGCAGAGGCTTTTCAGAGACTATGTAACAGCTGGGATATTGTTCATGTGAGGATTTCGCCGCATAGGCCTGCAACGAATGGGATTGCTGAGAGGTTTGTAAGAAGATTAAAAGAGATGCTAATGGAGAAAGAATGGATAAGTGAAGAGGAATTGAAGATGGTTTTGATTGAGGTCATTAAGGAGTATAATGATGCTCCTCATCAGGGGCTGGAGGGTTTGTCTCCAAATGAACATGAGCGGAGGTTAAAGTGTGTATCATCAAATTGACCATTACAATAAATAATATATTATCTCCAAATTTTATATTTCACACACTAAATTAAACACAAATTATTTATATACATTGAGGAATATACTTATTGATAATGTAGGGAATTAACGTACAGATAAAACAAAAACATGTTGCTTCTTTCATCGCATTGGATAGCAACTTTAGTTTTGTTTAAATGGTTGATATCCCTGCACAGAAGCTGACCTTCCTTGTTGAAGTTAAACCAAGGTTAAAAAAACTAAAGATAGATAAGTAAAAAGGGGGGAAAAATATGTCAAATGAGAAAAAAGGAAAATTAAGGAAGCTGATAATTTTCGCCATTGCAATGGGGCTTTGTATAACTACAATACAAGTTAGTGCTATGTCAACAACATATTCATCAGAAGAATTCGTGAGAAAAATCTCGTGGAATAATGTACCGATACCAGAAAAACTAGCAATGAAAGAAAATGGAATTACATTTACATCAAAACATATGTTTCTACCAACAGATGTTCCTGTTGTATCAACTGAGGATTCAGAAATACATCCAGCACTTACAACATATGGAAATGGTTTAATATTTGGAGGATATACACGTTCACTTTCTATGTTTGAAACAAACATTGATTTCATTTATTCGGGAGATGGTGGATCAACATGGGAACCTGCTAGCGGTCTAAATCCAGAGCTTGGTCTACTTGACTATATAGCAATGGATTATATGGGTACTGGCGATGCTGTAGTAGTGACATTCCAACCGGATCCAGTTGAATATGATGGAGCAGGACAATGGCGTATCATAATGACAGATCCGCTTGACACAGAAACATGGGATGGTGCAGCATGGGATTGGACTAGCCATGGCTATAGCGATCTTAAAAACCCTGATATCGCTGGTTATGATTTTAATGGAGAAGGGCCTTCATGGTACTACGGATGGATGATTGGCACAATAAGCAATTCTGGTTATGGATATGAAGATGCACCAACCTTCTTCTTTGCTAATGGTGAAAATGAAGGTAGTGGATGGCTTTGGTCATGGGGAGATTCAGGGTCAACTAGTACGCATTCATCTGTTGATATAGATCGAAGCAATGGTATGATGTATTCTGCATGGGAATATTATAACGAGACTAGTGGTGTACGGGACATTTTATTAGCGAATGGTTATTTGGAAGATTATTTAGCTGCCGATTATCATGACTGGGGACCAGATCCAACTTGGCAATATCTTGGAGGATCTGAATCAAACAAATATCCAGATGTTGCTGCTGCAAGTGGATATATCTATGTAGCATGTCAGGCAGACGTTACTATACCAGGAAAGGAGGATATAATATGCTTTTATTCCCATGACGGTGGAAGCACATGGGGTGTAGGTAACGTTGCAATAGATTCTGTGCAAAATGAAATGTATCCCTCTGTCGTTGCTTATGGAGAAGGGGCGTCTATTACATACGTTGTTGATGGTGATTTGTATGTTACTCACACTGACGATGGTGGAGTGACATGGGACACACCAGAAAAGGTAAATGATGGAACAGGAACCGTTTCAATGGGGTATAGCGCAGTAGAAATAACTATATCTGGACACACTCTCTGGACAGATGAAAGAAATGGAAATGCCGATATCTACTATGATAACGTTGGAATGCCTCCAACCCCAATTGTTACAATTCAAAGCGTTTCTGGTGGATTTGGTGTTTCAGCAGTAGTAGCCAATGTTGGTACTGCAGAAGCAACTGATGTACAATGGAGCATTGATCTAGATGGACCTGTCTTTATAGGTGCACACAAAGAAGGAACCATATCTTCTCTAGCTGCTGGAGATAGTGAGAAAGTTAAAATTGGTTTTGTCTTTGGATTAGGAAAAGCCACGATAACGGTTACTGCTGGCGGAGCAACAAAAACTGCAGAAGGAACCGTACTTGGACCATTTGTAATAGGGTTGTAGGATATAAGGCTACTAAATCCTAAAATAAAAACCCCCTCTCTTTTTTTTCAATATTGATAAATAGTTTGCCGTGGCATATGGCAGAACATTCCACCGTTATGCTGTGTTAGCTGCTATATGGGGTTGCATGATTTCACTATCGAATAAAGTAGATTTGCTTGCACCTTTGATTGCTCTTGAAATAAATTATACCTAAAATATAAATCAGTAAAAAGGCTATTAAAAATATTTATAATAATCTATAATAATTACTTATTTTAATATAAACCTAGCAATTTTCTTCGAATGCTAAATTATTTATACTACTTAATACATTACCATTAATAATATATAGTAAGAAAATTAAAGGAGGCAAAAAATAATATGAAAAGTTTGTCGTATTTTGTAGCAATGCTATTAGTGTTTAGTAGTGTTGTTGCAATGGGAATAGGAAAAGAAGCTGGTGAAGTAACTGTTGAGAAGACTTTTGATGAAGACCCCTTAGTACTACGAACCATGGAAAAGATACCTTTTGAAGTGACAAAACTCGGGGAAAACATTGAGACTGCGGGCTTAAACGGTAACGTTCTGGTTTCTATAAATAGTGAAAATGATGATCAATGGCCTGCGATAACAAAGGATCAAAATAAAAATATCGTTGCAACATGGACAAACAAAGTTGGCATGTTGGAGTCAAACATTGGTTTGGGCTATTCTGAGGACCAAGGAGGCAGCTTTACTGCTATTTTAGTTTCCATTGGAGGAATGCCTCAGTTTTCGGATATTGCCTATGTGGATGGTTCAAATCACGGCGGTGCCTGGGATGGTCTATGGGGAGTATACGGTGATATCCTGGAAAATCAATATGGTTTTTACAGGATGACTGATATAACCGATGATTCAACATATGAATTCTATGCGTGGACTGCCGAAGCCGGAGATATTACAGCCGCAGTTATAGCTGATCATACATGGTACAAGGAAACTAACTATGATATTTACGGTCCAACGAATATGCACATCGGATATAGTGATTTATGTGCTCTTGAAAACTGTCCTATGCATTTTGTCACTGAGGTGTTGGACACTGGAGAGGTAGGTAGTGGTGTTCACTATCATGATTGTCAAAAAGACCTTGATACTGCTCCAGCCTTTGATCCAGACATGGAATGCATACATGATGCATCTCCTGAGCAAACCCTTGAGGATTTTGTGGTTTTGACATGGCAGTATGATGACCCAGAAGGCAGCAAGATTGTTTTCAAACGAATCGAGTTTGATACAGAGCCTGATATTGAATATACACCTTATGAAATGTATATTGGACCTGGGACACATCCGAATATCGGAGCCTCTGGGGATAACGTGGTAGTTGTGTACATGGAACAGGATCCGGCTATGGGCGACCAGAACATAAAATGCGCCTACAGCAATGACGAAGGGGATACATGGGAAATCACTGATGTTGCAGCGGAACCACTGGTAGATGAGACGTATCCTGCGGTTTATATGAAGGGTAGTAATGCTTATTGTGCCTATATTAAACAGGGAAATCTATACTTTGTTGGATCCGATGATAATGGAGCAAACTGGGGAACACCAGAGCAGGTCAATGAAGTTGGTGGTACTGTGGTTGCGGAAGAAAACACAGTGGACATACACCCAGCAGGCGTCGTCTGGACCGACAATAGAAACGGTAACAAAGATATTTATTATGCAGCTGTAGTTACAGAACCTGAAATCAACATTGAAAGTATTTCTGGTGGTATCGGCGTATCAGCAGTCATCAAGAATACCGGTGCCGTTGATGCAACCAATGTACAATGGAGTATTAACCTAGATGGTGGATTGATCATAGTCGGTAAAGGTGCAGAGGGAATAATAAGCACGCTTCCCGCTGAAGATAGTACAACCGTGAAAATCCCATTCGTATTGGGATTCGGAGGCGTAACGATCACTGCTGCTGCAGATGGAGCAACCAAGACTGCAAGTGGCACAGTACTTCTCTTCTTCGTAACAGGAGTATCCTAAGCTAAACTGTAGGTAAAAAACCCACAAAAGCTGCTTATCGATAAAAAACTCTTCCTCCTCTCTCTTCCATGATAATTCGGTCATGGAAGAGCCTCTTTTTCTTTCTTTCTCATGACACATTTATCGTGTTGCAATCCTTTTTTTCAAAGGGTACAAAGGCCCACGAGAGAGAAGGGCAGCCGACATCCACCATCTTATACATGCATAAGCCTCAACAAATCTTAGGGTTGTATGGTTTATTTGTAGTCAACACTTTGTAAATGATATCAATCATACTAGAAGCAACAGTGACATGTGCGATACTAGCATTATCCTTCTGTTTCTTTTTCATCCTGTAATACCGCCCTAATTTGGTATTTGTTCTTCCAGCAGCATTTGCTGCTTGTATAAGAGCCCGTCTTAGATGTTTTCTACTGCTGGTTTTGGGTATATAGCCTTTAGATCTTGGTCATGAAGCATAACTTCCATGACTTTCGTGTTGTTTTCTATTTATTAGGTTCCCGCAACCCCCATCTTTAGATGGATTCAATTAGGGAGATGTCCATTTGGTAAATCGTATTTAATCCCTAAAAACCTTTCAAACCTTTAAAAAATTCCATTCCGAAGGAAATATTTAA
>JAUWYM010000115.1 GCA_030615845.1 Thermoplasmatota archaeon
TATAGCTGGTATTCTATTGATGATAGCTGGAGTGCTTGCTCTCTTATTCTGGTTTCCAGTTATTACAGTAGATGTATCAACAATAGAATCAGTTGTTAATGTTTCTCAGTTCCAAGAGCTAGATCCAACAATGACTCCTGAAAAACTTAAAGGAATTCTGACTATATGTGGCACCATTGCATGTATACTTGCGGTTTTTTCTATTTTGGGTGGAATCTTATCATGGAAAAGAAAACTGTGGGGAATTGCACTAACTGGTAGCATCCTAGGATTATTTACCATAGGTTTTCTAATATCCAGCATACTGTCTTTGATAGGATTAATATTAATAATAATTTCAAAAAAAGAATTTCAATAAAATCTTACTCCAATAGTTTGTAATATCAAAAGAAATAATCGATACGAATCAGTAGTCTAAGAAAATAATTTTATTTGACAAGTTAAACGAGATTATTTATAATAAATAGATGGTGGAAAACAAAGAGATGCTCATAACATCCAGTGATTTCCACACAAGATAGGTAACGATTTCAAATTGATTTTATTCGTCGAATTTTTTTGCGCAGTATGGGCAAACTCTGGCATCCATTGGGATAGCACGACCACAATTTGGACATGCTCTGCCTGGAGCAGGTTGTTGTGGTTGTTGAACTTGCTGAACAGGTGCTCCGCCAATAGGTGGACGCACAACAAGCCAGATAATTAGACCGATAATTCCAGCGATTATGACAATTATCAACCATAATACTCCACTACTACCACGTTTTTCGGCATCTCTATATACCCAAATAGCAATTAATATTGCAATTATTAGCCAAATTATTGGTATAATACAAAGCAATCCAAGTCCAAAAAGAGCCCATCCTGCCGCCTCATCAGCGCCATAATAATCATCCCATGGATCTTGTGCGATTACAGCTGCTGTAAGTACAACTGATAGTAAAACGAATATCAGCCCAATCTTCAACTTTTTTGAATTATTCAACCTTTTCACCTCCGCTTAGGGATAAATATTCTTTCTTAACTACTTTTTGATATTTTTAAATACATGGATTGTTTTAATTTCATCAACTATGACACCAAGTGCTACTCCACATGCCACCCCAATCAATATACCAGTTGTCACACGAATTATATTTGTACTCTCCCAGAAACCAAAAAGCTGCCCAACACCATCTACACCAATAGGAACTAAACTTATTATTATTGCAAATAAGAATTTTTCATTGAGCTCTATTGTATACAAAACCATAAATCCTAAACCAATCGCAATACCCAACCATATCGCTGTACATCTACTACAAAACGGCATTTCATTTTCGTTAATAAAAAAAGATCGTTCTGCTTTCTGATGACATAATCTATCTCCTGCCGAGTATACAAAATTCCAGGGAAAATCCATATTATTTATTGCATCTTCATTATCTGATACTGCAACAAGACCCGAGAGATCTGAAACGCTTCCTTTTGGCAAAACAAGTGGTGCTAAAAATTGCAGCAAAATCCAGAGAGAAAAAAAAATAAAAAAAACAAAGATGATGCTTCTAAAACACTTTGCCCTTCGTTGCATTTTCAAACTCATCTCTGGATATAATTAAGAGAGCTAATGCCGTAATAGCAAGAATAAAACCAATAAACAATCCAATAGAAAAAATCCCAACAACTGCACATACTGCGGTAAAAACAAAATATCGGCGTTTGAATGCAGTAACTGATCCAGCAAATGCAAAAGCTGAAAAGACAACAAGAACAACTGAGATCACCACATTATCAATGGTTGAAAAATAAGACATAATAAACTCTATCTGTGGAATAACTTGTTCATTGCTGGATGATAAAATGACTGCCGTAAAAATACCTAGAACTCCAGTGGCAAGCAGTAAAAATGATGCAATAATAGGTTTATTTGTCTTCTTTTTAATTGATGATAAAATCGTTTTCCTTGGCTCCCCATATTCTTCCCAGCCGCATTCATCATCTGGCTCTTCCTGACAGGTACGTTTTATGGCAAATGAATGATTGCATTCCGGGCATTCAATTGTAGTTGTCTCTGAATCATCTGGCACATCCATTATAAATTCATGGTTGCATTGTGGACATGTCGTTTTTCCTTTCATAGCTTCTCACTGCTGCAGATATAATTACTGAGTTAAGTAGGTTTCTATAAATTTTTTCGTCCTTTGAAATCTGACATCTTTCCACTAGAAATTTTAAAGGGAGGCTGCATCATATTTAAATATAATATGTTTATTCTCGGTACACTAAAGAGGATTACTGATGGCACGATTCCCCGAAGCTGAAAAACGATTATTAAACAAAAAAATCTGCATGAAATGCGGCGCATTAAACGCACCAAAAGCTCTGCGATGTAGAAGATGCAGATCAAAAGAACTCAGAATGAAGGCAAAAGAAGGCAGAGGCGTATAATTTTTTACTAAACCAGCATATTTAAAAACATTACTTCTTTTTAGTTTGAACAGTTGGACTAACTATGCCTGAGACAAAAACCAAAAAAAGCGAGGATTTTAACGAATGGTACAACGAGATTGTAGAACTTGCAGATTTATGTGATAAAAGATACCCCATCAAAGGGATGAATGTCTGGAAACCATATGGCTGGAAGCTAATGAACAACGTCGATAGTCTCACCAGACATGAAATGGAAAAAACAAATCATCAGGAAGTATATTTTCCGCTTTTAATACCTGAATCGTTTTTCAAAAAAGAAGAAGAACATATCGAAGGATTCGGAAGTGAAGTCTACTGGATCACCCATGCAGGAACCAACAAGCTTGAAGAACGTTGGCTGCTGCGACCCACATCAGAAACAGCTATGTATCCAATATTTTCTCTTTGGATTCGATCGCACTCTGATCTACCGTTAAAAACCTTTCAAATAGTAAATACTTTTCGATATGAAACAAAACAAACAAGAGCATTCATAAGAGTTAGAGAAATCCATTTCTTCGAAGCACATACCTGCCATACAGATTTTGAAGATGCAGAAAGACAAGTAAAAGAGGATAAGGAGATTGCTGATAGACTACTCAAGAAGCTTTGTCTTCCTTATATTTTTAGTAAAAGACCAGAGTGGGATAAATTTGCAGGAGCACACTATACGATAAGTATTGATGTTCTCATGCCATCAGGGCGGACATTGCAGATAGGTTCCATCCATCAATACAAAGATAACTTTGCAAAACCATATGAAATCTCCTATGAAACAGAAGAAGGGACACATACATATTGTCATCAAACAACCTATGGTATGAGCGAGCGTTTACTCGGTGCACTTATTGGAGTACATGGAGATAACAAAGGGCTTGTCATGCCTCCAGCAGTTGCCCCGATACAAGTAGTGATCATTCCCATTATCTTTAAAGGAAAAGAAAAAAACGTTCTGGACGTCTGCAACAAACTCCATAAAAAACTAACAGAAGATAACATACGATCACATGTAGATGATAGAGAGATAACACCGGGGAATAAATACTATGACTGGGAGTTAAAAGGAGTGCCGTTACGAGTAGAAATAGGACCCAAAGATGTAGAAAAAAAAGAAATTGTTATCGTTCAAAGAAATACAGGGAAAAAAAGATCGATTCTACAGGAGAAAGCAGAGAAAACCATAAAAAATGAACTAGACACAATAGCAAATACTTTGTTTACCAATGCAAAGAAGCTTCTTGACGAAAACATGCAGAGAGTACACACCGTCGATGAAGCAAAAGAAAGAAAAGGAATTATTGAAATTCCCTGGTGTGGAAACAAGGATTGTGCAATAGAGATAGAAAATATTTTAGAAGGAAACACACTTGGTGAACCCATTGACAAAGGGACATGCGATTATTCCTGCCCTATTTGCAGAGGGGCTGCAAAGACATGGATGAGATTTGCAAAAATGTATTGAGGTGAAAGATGTGAAGAAAAAAATCACGGGATTATTAAGAGAATATGTATTTGGACTTAGTATAATAATTATGATTATGGGATTGTTTTTACTCTTTATGGGCGTTATTTTTTATTGGATTAGTGGTGTTGAGCTTGGATTTTATACTGACATCATCAAAGAGTTTGACCAGTGGAATGCCTTTTTACTAGTAGCAGGGCTTATTATTTTTGGCATCGGGCTTTATTACCTCTACAGTTATCTAACAAAAAGAAAGTTTGTTTTAGAAGAACTCAGGACAAATAAACGATCAGAGCTTCTCAAAAAACATAAAGAATTAAAAAGTACGGTGAAACATCTACCATCCAAATAT
>JAUWYM010000194.1 GCA_030615845.1 Thermoplasmatota archaeon
TAGTAGGGTTGTCAAGATACAAACCAACAACTTTTAATATCTTAATATGTTTCACTGAAATCCTATTAAATTTGGGAGGAAAAGTATTTATGAAACGACATCCAACTGCATTTTTAAAAGAAGAATATGAAGAACTTGTTAAGAATGACTTTGATTGGAAACTCCGTATCCTTGAAACAGGTTCAACGCCTCATTCTGTGGTTGATGGAAAAGAAGTAATAATGCTTTGCTCAAACAACTATCTTAATCTTAGCAATCATCCCCGGCTTATACAAAGTGCAATTGATGCTGCAAAAAAGTATGGAGCTGGCTCTGGATCGGTACGTGCTATTGCAGGAACAATGGATCTTCATATGGAGGTGGAGAAGCGACTTGCTCAATTTAAAAGAACAGAATCCTCTCTTATTTATCAGACAGGTTTTGCTGCAAATGCAGGACTTATCCCTCAACTTGTTGGGAAAGGAGATATTATCATCTCTGATGAACTCAATCATGGCAGCATTATCGATGGTGTACGACTTACCAAGGCAGATCGAGCGGTTTTTAAACATCGTGACATGGGTGAATTGGAGAATGCACTAAAGGATGCTGATAAAAAATACAATAGAATCCTTGTTATAACTGATGGAGTGTTTAGTATGGATGGTGACATTGCACCGATGGATAAAATCGTAGATATTGCAAAGGAATATGGCGCGATGACGTATGTTGATGATGCCCATGGAGAAGGAGTCATTGGTCCAGATGGACGAGGAATCGGTGCGCATTTTAGTATCGAAGGAAAAATCGATGTTGAAATGGGAACCTTCAGTAAAGCATTTGGTGTTGTTGGTGGTCTTATTGCAGGAAGTCAGGATCTTGTTAATTATGCATATAATAAATCCCGGACATGGCTTCTTTCTGGCTCACATCCGCCAGCTGTTGCAGGAGCACAACTTACAGCAATTGATGTCCTTGAAACAGAACCAGAACATGTCAGAACTCTTTGGGATAATACGAAGTATTTCAAAAAAGAACTCGAGTCCATGGGATTTGATACAGGATGGAGTGAAACACCGATCACTCCGGTGATTGTTGGTGAGTCAAAAAAAGCGAAAGATCTCAGTAATCGTTTGTATGATGAGGGTGTATTTGCGTTACCAATTGTATTTCCAATGGTTGCTCGGGATAAGGCACGTATTCGAACTATGATGAATGCAGGACTTACAAAAGATGATCTCAACTTTGCATTGGAAAAATTCGAGATGTTAGGCAAAAAACTGGTTATTATCTAGTCGAGTTTTCCAAGATCAGTAGAAAAACTTGGTCTTCTGATCGAATTTTACACAAAGTATATATAAAAGATGTGAGATTCATACTCAGTATTTTTCCAGGATTTATGGGAGTAGTAATTATGTCAGAAATGTCAGAAGAATTAAAGAAGACCGGAACGACAATACTTGGTATGGTCTGTAAAGACGGTGTAATAGTTGCAACAGAGCGTAGAGCAACAATGGGGACGCTTATTGCTCATAAATCGACAAAGAAACTATACAAAATCGATGAACATTTAGGGCTTTGTACTGCTGGACTTGTTGGCGATCTGCAGGTTCTCTCACGGTATCTTAGTGCAGAGGTGAACTTGTATCGGTTGAAACGAGATGCGCAGATGCCAGTAAAGAGTGCAGCAACTCTTATGTCAAATATTTTAAATCAGCGGAAATTTTATCCATATTACGTGCAGTTGATACTTGGCGGTTGGGATTCTCAAGGTGGACATGTCTACTCTCTTGATGCAGCAGGAGGAGCAATACCTGATAACTATACAGCAGGTGGATCTGGTTCACCATATGTGTTTGGTGTTTTAGAAGATCAATATAAAGATGACATGACTGTTGAAGAGGGTATTGATCTTGCTGCAAGAGCAATGACTGCTGCAATGGGAAGGGATTCAGCCTCTGGAGATGGGATTGATATTGCCGTTATTAATGAGAAAGAATTCAGAACGATTTCTGAAGAAGAAATTAAAACACGATTAGAAAAAATGGGAAAATAGATCTGTTTATCGGTAATTTATCTTAGAATATACGATTATAATATGTAATTTTACAAGGTTAAAAAATGACAGTAGATGATGTTTTACGGGATTTTAAAGGAAAGATTCGCGGTTCGATACCTGCAAGTATCGATGTAACAGATGTCGAGTTTGAAGGAGCGCTTCTTGTTATTTATACAAAGACACCTGATCAGTTTGCAAAGAATAAAGATCTCGTTAAAAATCTTGCAAAAACACTACAGAAACGCATTGTCGTGCGCCCTGATCCTTCTGTTCTTACCGATATTGATCTTGCGGAAAAAAAGATTCGAGCAATCATTCCAAAGGATGCAGAGATAGTTGAAATCTACTTTCAACCTGATGTTGGTGAGGTAACAATTGAGGCGTTAAGACCGGGTGCTGCAATTGGAAAAGAAGGTATGCTTCTCAATGAAATAAGAAAAAGAATCAACTGGACACCTAAAATAATTAGAGCTCCTCCTATTAAATCCAAAACTGTGAAGGAAATCCGTGGTTACCTGC
>JAUWYM010000127.1 GCA_030615845.1 Thermoplasmatota archaeon
ATTTTAATAGATTTTATTTTAATAGATTTGAATAAGGCAGCAAAAGAGAAGAATTGTTTTGTCACTAAATTTATAAACAATTGATCTATCCAAAAGATTGCCATGTCTGATGTATCTGTATTAACTCAATTGGGTCATTTCCTTTTAATTATTACTCTACCCACATTAGCTTTCTATATTGGATATTTAATTATAACAAAAGCATTTAAAGATATGGGTTTTTCTTCACTTGAGGCAATCATTATTGTCTTTGTTTCGTTCATACTTGGAGCTGGAATAGTCGATGAATACATTGGATTCAGTTTTTCCAATATACATCTTTTCACGTATGGGAATTGGCTTGTTGGTATCAACACAGGTGGTGCAGTAATTCCCATCATTTTAAGCATCTATCTCGCTATAAAAAACAAACTGCAGGTAAAAAAGGTTTTTTTAGGGATAACACTCGTGGCAGTTATCACGTACTTTGTCACTGCTCCTGACCCTCAAAAAGGTATCGTGTCCAAGTTTCCGTTTTGGCTTCTTCCCATATTTATTGCAAGCCTTACATCAATCATTTTACTGTGGACGGACAAACGCAAAGCAGCACCCCTTGCATACATCTGTGGAACAATAGGAGTTCTTATCGGAGCTGATTTTTTTCATCTCTACAGCCTCATTGGAAATGAGATAAACGTAACAAGAAACGCAATCATTGGCGGTGCAAATGTTTTTGATATGGTGTTTATCACAGGAATACTTGCAGTAATTGTTGACGGTATTTTGATATATCAAGAAAAAAGAAAAAGTAGTACGTAAAACAAAACTCATGTGATGAATTCCCAATGGATCCACAGGGTTATAACAAAATATTTATCCAAAATTCCCATATCCTTTCGAAATACTTAATAAATACTTCATATTTTACCCTGAATGGTTTTAGAATAAAGAGAGGCTTGAAATGGACAGTGAATCTATTGAAGATCTGATAAAGAAAAAAGATGAGTTTCAAGAAAACGCAAATGATTTTAGAAAAAAAAGAGACTATTTGCATGATAAATCAAAGAAAATGGCAATAGAACGAGATGACATTAATGCAAAAATTAGACAAATACGAAATCAGATAAGTGAACATAAAAGAAAAAGAGATGAATATAACGAAAGAGTAAAACATGCAAAAGAACAGAGAAATGAACTGATCGGAAATCATCTCGAACTTAAAAAGAAAATCAATGAGCTAGAACGAGAAAGATTATCAACATCAGGTGTAAGTTTAAACCAACTAAGACAAAGCCTTAGAAAACTAGAAAATGAACAAATGACTCAACCAATGTCTTCTCAGAAAGAAAAGAAATTAATTGAAACAATCAAAGAAATACATACCAAGATAAAAGATGAGGAAGAAACATTAAATAAAGATCCGGAACTAAAAAAAGCGGTCGAAGAAGAAAAAAGAGTAAAGAAAAAGATAGAAAAACAGCATGAACTCGTAGAAAAAATGGCGAAAAAGGCTCAAGAAGAACATCAAGGTATGATTGAATTACGGACACAACTAGCTAATTTTGTAAAAAAAACATCGGAGATACAAGAACGTATTGTTCTGACAAAGATGGAGGCAGATACCGTCCATAGAGAGTTTATTGATAACGTCAATAAAATCCATGAACTGGAAAAAGAGATTTTTGGTGCTGAAAAGAAGAAGGTCGTTAAGAAAAAAATTGCAGATGTATCAGCTGCTCAAAAACAGGCAGATGAGATATTCGAACGATTCAGACGAGGAGAAAAACTTAGTACCGAAGATCTCATGATCCTTCAGAAGGCGGGACTACTGTAAAAAATTATTTTCATTTGGAGGGATATGCATATGTCATGTGAGCTTTGTGGAAGAGAAAGTAGGGGATGTAGAGTATCTGTTGTTGATGGCGTTAAAATGATGTTATGTCCCGATTGCATGAGACATGGAGAGGAAATTCAAGACATTGTAAAAACACCTGCAAATGTCGAAAGAGCTGTTTTGCAACGGATAAGAAAATCTGCGCCAAAAGACATCTACAAAGGTATGGAAAAAGAGCTTGTATCAAACTGGTCTCACATTATTAAAGAAGCAAGGAAAAAGAAAGGACTTTCAAGAGAGGAACTCGGTTTTAAAATAGAAGAGAGAACCGTAACGATTTCTAAAATCGAAAACGGGGATCTGCGGCCGTCTGATAAAATGATCGCAAAACTCGAAAAAGAACTAGGAATCTCCTTACTTGAAGAAGTAAAAGGGGTTTCCGCCAGTCATCATTCATCTGCAGGAATGACATTAGGCGATTTTATAAAACAAGAATAGTAAGAAACATGAAAAAAAATGATGTATCAAATGCGATAAAAGCTCTTAAAACAGGAAATCTTATTGTTTATCCGACAGATACATTATACGCATTAGGTACCGATATCTTTAATGATGATGCAGTAAAAAGAATATTCAAGGTAAAAAAACGCCCCAGTTCAAATCCATTGTCTGTTGCTGTTGCAAATTTTGATGCAATCACAAAAATTGCGTATACCAATGATGTCGTAAAAAAAGTAGTTGAACGTTTTTTACCAGGACCACTGACAATTATTCTCCAAAAAAAGGATCCAGTTTCAAATGTTATTACAAGTGGTCTTGATAAAATAGCGGTAAGAATTCCCAAAAACGATATTGCTCTGGATTTGTTATCGGCATTTGGTCCGCTGACGGTGACAAGCGCAAATATCCATGGGGAAAAAACGCCATATGTTATAAAGGAGATAATGATGCAGTTTAGTACAAATATCTCAGTATATCTTGATGATGGGAGATTAGATGCGGAACCATCAACGATTGTGGATTTGACCTTAGAAAAACCAACAATTGTTCGTAAAGGAGCTCTCACCAAAGAAGAGATATCGGATGCGATCTAACAATGGATAATGATATCTACGAAAAATATAGGTGTGCCGGAAAGATTGCAGCGGAAGCCAGAGATTATGGAGCAGATATGATAAAACTAGGTGTCTGTTTTTTAGATGTTGCAAACAAGGTAGAATCTCAGATACTGGAACGTGGTGCCGGTATTGCATTTCCTGTTAACATCTCCCTTAATGAGATTGCTGCCCACTATAGCCCGCGACATGATGACGTCTCAGTTTTTAAAAAGGGAGATGTTGTAAAATTAGATGTTGGCACCCATATTGATGGATATATTGCAGATACTGCAGTAACAGTTGAAGTAGGAACAAACAAGTATGACAGCATGATTAAGGCATCAAGCGATGCCTTAGAAAACGCAATAGCTCTCCTGAAGGCAGGTATTGATCTTTCAGAAGTAGGAAAAATTGTGCAAGAAACGATAACGTCCTACGGCTACAAACCTATTGATAATCTCACCGGTCATAGCCTCAAACAATATGAGCTTCACTCAGGGTTGTCAATTCCAAATGTTGCAAATTCCTCTCAGAGGGTTAAACCAAAAGAGGGCGATGTGCTTGCAGTGGAGCCATTTGCAACGAATGGTGCAGGTCATGTTACTTCAGGTGTGGGAAGTAACATTTATCTTTGTAACAAATCGTTTCGATCAAAGATTATTAGGGAGAGTAGATCTAAAATGATGTTTAACAAGATGAGAGGGAGATTTAAAACACTTCCCTTTGCACAACGATGGTGCTATAATCTTTTATCTGATGGGGTGGATCCTGTATTAAAAAAACTCTCTTTTTTAGGGCTTATTAAACATTATACTCAACTTATTGATGCAAAAGGTGGGATTGTTACACAGAAAGAACATACCGTCATCATAAGGGAGGATGGATGTGAGGTGATAACATAGCAACGAAAAAAAATAAAGCGAACCATACCTCAAAAATCATTCAGCTAGAAGAACTTACCTGGAAGCAGATCGAAGAGCTAGATAAAAAGAAA
>JAUWYM010000156.1 GCA_030615845.1 Thermoplasmatota archaeon
GACAAGTATTCATCACCCTCAAACAATGGGAAAACTCAGTGCTTTCCAGAAAGGACTGAAACGATTCTTACATCATAAACTAGGTGCTTATGGAGATCTTCATGAGATTGATTACTACATTGATGTCTATGTCCATTGGTACAACAATGGTAAATATCATTCTGCAATTGACACTTATCCTGAGGAAAGATACTCTGGACAACGGGATATCGAATGGTATAATCATCTTGTCAAAAGTCTTAAATTAGAGGACATACTTGCCGTTAAGTCAGAGGGGTGACATATGTCCTGTCCCTACACAATTAAACAAAGATTTATATAGCCACTATCTTTAATAGTCATTGGGGAACATATATGAAGAAAATCATAACTGTTGCAATATTTATAATATTATTTTTAAGTGGACTTGGAGCTGTTTCTGGACAATATGAAATTAATGAAAATAAAATTAAAGAAAAAATCTTGTTTTCCGAACCAATACTAAAAGACACTACAGACTATATCACTATTGATCTTGCTGAGAAAACATCCTATCTTTTAGATCCTGGAAAACCACGTCTTCCTGTTGTAACAAAAATATTCACGTTTCATATTGGTACAAAAATTAGTTCTGTTGATGTAACACTTACATTTGATTCGACAAAAGACATACCAAAAAAGATCATGCCAAATGCAGAGCGAACACCTCTGTCCAAATCTTATTCTTCTAAATTTATTAAAATTGATAATTCAGTATATGATAGCGCAGCATACTATCCTTCTATAGACTATGATTATACTATGGGTGCTGGTCTTGATGGAGAAGATCATGTTCTCTATCTTGCTGTTCATTGCTATCCTATAAAGTACTCATCAAAACAAAATATCATCACCTTTGCATCTGCAGCTGATATCTCTATTAAATATGAAGAACAAGCACATCCAATAAACGCACATGAGGATTATGATCTTGTCATTATAACATCCTCTGAATTCACAGAGGCACTACAACCTCTAGTTGATCATAAAAATTCTAAGGGCATTGTTACCATGATAAAAACAGTGGAGGATATATATGCTGAGTGTCAAGGGCGAGATGAGCAAGAGCAGATCAAATATTTTATCTATGGTGCTCTTGAAAACATGAGTATCTCCTATGTAATGTTAGTTGGCAGCATTGATTATGTGCCCATTCGTTACACCGATATAGAAGTTTGGGAAACAAATGGTGTTCCAACTGATCTGTACTATGCCGACATATATGACGAATATTGGGATTTTTGTAGCTGGGACTCAAATGGAAATGATAGATTCGGAGAATTTGACTGGGATCATGGTCCTATTGATGACGTTGATTTATATGCTGATGTTGGTATAGGTCGTCTTGCATGTTCCTCTATTGAAGAAGTTACCATTGTCGTTGATAAAATCATAACATATGAAACAGAAACCTATGGCTCTTCCTGGTTTGATAAAATCATTGTAATGGGTGGAGACACCTTTCCAGGATGGAGTGTCGTCGAAGGTGAAGTAGTAACACAAGAGATAATAGATATTATGACTGATTTTACCGCAACACAGCTATGGACTTCTCTTAATACATTTCGACCATTCAAAATTAATTCAGAGATAACTGCGGGGGCAGGGTTTGTTAGCTATTCAGGTCATGGGTATGCTCAAGGATTTGGAACATCTGAACCAGATGTTGAGGAACGCATTCAATATTATTCATATAGACTTCCTTTAATGAGAAACAAAGAAAAACTACCGATTTTCTTTTTTGATGCTTGCTCAACGACACAACTTGATTTTACCTGGGAAGGGCTCGAAGAATTCTATCCATTTGTTGTCGGTCTGATAAAAATTCTGAATAGGAATTCGTATGATCCTTTAGCATTGTATCCGTGTTTTGCATGGATGCTAATAAAAAAGGCAAATGGTGGAGCAATTGCAACCGTTGGTTCTACTCGTGTTGCTTATACCAATGTTGATGAATTTGGAGTTCATGGTGGAGCAAGCTATCTCAATGTTCAGTTCTTTGAAGGATATGAGCCAGGAATCGCTGTTTCAGATATGCTCATTACTGCCCAAAATGCTTATCTTAACCATGTGGGACTAGACTGCTTTACTTTAGAGGAGTTCAATCTTCTTGGAGATCCAAGCTTGAAAGTAGGCGGATACCCATAAATCTGGTCTACCGTCTCCTCTTAAATATTTTTTTCCATCGCTCACTTGTTGTCCCCGTCAGCAGCCTATCGGTTTTAAACACCCAGACCACAATTAGGATAGTGACAATAGCAAAAATTAATACATAAATAATTCCACCGATCACAAGCAAATAATCATTAAATATCAACGCTCTTGACGCCATCATTGGATGAGAAAACGGTATTGCAAAAAGCAACCCTTTCAATGCAAGAGGCAACGTATCAAAATCTGCAAACATTGTAACAAACATAGGCATCATAGCAAGCATAGCCACTGGAAAGGTAAGAGTCTGGGCGCTTTTGTAGTTCTTCGCCATGGTTCCAAGAAGCATACAGAGTGCAAGCGCTGCGATAAGTGTTATAAATAAAGAAATCCCAATCAATACAAAATCGGAAGAAGTCAACGCTAAATCAAAATCTGCAAGATTCAATCCTTCAGACATCTGAAATCCTTGTAAATAACGACTCATACCAAACATATACACAACAGCAAAAAGTAGCCCAATTATCGCACTTGCCACAATCTTTCCAGTTACTATATGGGTCCGTTTCACAGGAAGCGTAAGTAGTGTTTCAAGTGTTTTATTTTCTTTTTCCAGCGCCATTGATGAAATAACCATATTTCCAGCCATAATTATAATCATCATGATAACAATAGGAATTAACATTGATTGGGAGGACAACATACCTGAAATCGTTCCCGGTGAAAGCCTAATTTCTCTATCTTTAAAATATGTCGTATCTATTCTTGACGTAGGCCAGAGTGCGATACTTGCATTTACTGTTGTATTGTCTTCGATAAGGGCTTTTGATATTTCTCTATTTATTGATGAAATGAGTTGTTCGACGACTCCTGAAGAGATTGTATCAAAGAGACCTGCTCCTTTCATTATCCAATATACTTCAAGGCCACCTCGCGTGTCATTTAGAATATCAGTCGAAAAATTCTTATTAATTACAATCAACGCCATACCATCTTGTTGTTTCACCTGCTCCAATCCATATTGTTTATCTGCAATGTCAGATGAATTGAAGATAACTTCAGATTCATTTTCCAGAATAGATGTTACTATTGTTGAAAGGGTGCTGTTATCTTCATTGATGAATCCTAGTACTGGTTTTTCATC
>JAUWYM010000109.1 GCA_030615845.1 Thermoplasmatota archaeon
TCAATGTCTGCGGTGTCTTTGATACCGCCGGCAAGGGAGAGAAGATGGAGCAGGGATACTTTCTTTTGGAGAGGATAACACTGTTTCAGATAATTTTCTAAGTAGTAACAGAAACGATGGTCTCAATCTTTATTTTTGCAATGAAACAGTTTTTGTTCGAAATAAGATTAGTGGCAGTGAATATGGAATTGCAAGTGCTGCAAGTAATAACAATCTGATGAATGAGAATTATATTTATAATAACAGTCTTTATGGCATTAAGCTTGTTCTAGGTAGTTGTAATAATGAAGTATATGATAATATCATAACAGATGGTGATGTAGGGGTTTATATTTCAATGGATTCATTTGATACTCATCTAAATGGGAATCTGTTTTCTGATAACAGTCAAAAATTAGTAGATAAAACGATAGTTGTGGATGATTATTCTTCCCCGGGTTTTGAACTGGTTATTGTTATTATTGCTTTTGTTGTTGTGATTTTGAAAAGAAGGTTATATCTGTAAAAAATAATTCGTTTTTAAAAAAAACAAAATGGCAAAAACTAAAAAAAAAAAGAAAAAATATGTTAGGATATTTAAGTGAAGTCCCATTCGCCGACTAATGTGTTTGATGGTGTATGGGCAATGGTTACGGTATAATCACCAGTTGCAGCTTTTGTAATTACATCTCCTGCTTCGACATTACCCGTTTGTCCATGAGCAGTTGTAGTTCCACCAACTTTCAACACAAGGTCACCCCAATCCAAATCACCTGGATCTGCAGAAATAATTGTCAATGTGTTGGTTGTTGCCTGGTCTGTCTTAGAAAATGTTATTACTGGTGTCACTTCACTTTCTCCACCCATCATACCACTGACATATACGTACACTGTCGCAGCAATTGCTACTGTGATTGCGACCATAAGAATGACACCAATAACAGCAGAAACTGCTCCCTCACCATCTTTAAATTTTCTATTTGCTTTCATTTTCCCATTCTCTCCTAGCCTAAGCTTAAGCTATTTTTGGTAATAATAACCCTCTTGATATTTATACTTTTTGAATTTTTTGTGAGCTGCTCTATTTATCTCCTCACCAAGTTTAGATATTACTACCTAGTAACCTCTTATCTCATTAATTCTATTTAAACCTTCTCTTTTAATCTGTCAGTTCCGACAAATTATCATTTTGACACTGTAACAAAAACAGACAAACATGTCTTTGGTTTTGCTTTCGTCACAGCATCACCTCACAAGAGGTTCAAAATACCCCTTCTGCTTTGTCCCTTATCTGTCCTTTTCAAAATCCAGTTGTTACAAACCACTTCAGTAGCCCCGCCATCACGTCCTTTTTCTCGAATTAAATTTCTTTCTCGCATTTTCAAAATGTAGTTGGTAAAAACACATCCAGTTCTTTCCAATTTAAGGGACACAACTCCTCATATTTTTTCAAAATGTAGTTGGTGCTTTGAATTCAAAATCTAGTTGGCGGTAGCCAAAAACCATTTCCTGCATTTAGTTGTTATCATTTTTATTTCATTTTCAATATTTAGTTGTTGGCAGCCAAAGAACCTGTCCATTCACCAACGAAACGTTTATTAAAACAATATTTGCTTACATATTTGTAAAATATAAATAATTGGGATGCAACAAAAGAAAATTTATTGTAGAGCATCTTCTAAAAAAAATTGGGATGGGAGAAGTATGCCCCCTCTACAAAACGATAAAAAAATAAGGCAAGCAAATCAAATACCTTTCATTTTACCGGCAATAGGTATCGTTTTACCAGAAAAACAAGACATGATAGATAATCCAATGGATTTTCATGTAGAAATAGTAAAAAAAATCGATACCTTACTTAGAGAACATGAGAAAAAAATAATACTAGACGAGTTAGTTTCTGCACAACAGCCAACTCTTTTTCCAGAAGAACCTTCTGTAGAAATACGATCGCCTTTAAGTAAAAAAGCTAAGGCACCTATGTTTCAGCTAGAAAAAAAACAAGAGACCTCTTTTTATAAAAAACTGACGATGCCTGACGAATTTAAAACAGAGTTTCTTATGATTCACAATCCAAGTTTTAAGTTCGTTTCTCCCCTCCATGCCCCAGAAGACGTTCTCAGGATTAAAAATCCGGAAGATAAGCATGTTGAAGTCATCGATCTCGGATCCCTTGCAACAGGCGATGCATCAGTTCAAAAACAATCAGCCATTCATCTTCATAAAAATCAGACAAAGGAAAAACGTACTGAGGATGCTTCTGAATTCAAAAAAGATACTAAAACATTTCAAAGTAAAAAAGGAGAAGTCAGCGATACAAAAAAAATTGATAGTAAAAAATGTGAAGACGTTTTTGCAGCAGCAATGCATCAATCAAAAGAAGATCAGGATAAATCAAAGATTTATTATTTGACTAGTAGAAATCTTGATGAAAAGAAACTAAAAGAACGTGAAAAAAAACAATCCTACATTCCTGTTGATTTTGAAGATAAGATACAAAAACTAAAAGAAAAAGATCAAGCTGAACTGGAAAAACACAAACTTGAGGAACAGAAAAAAAGGGAGAAAGAGCAGCGAGAGCGGGAGAAAGAAGAAAAACGGTTGAAGAAACTTGAGGCGAAAAAGGCGAAACTTGAGGAAAAGCAGAAAAAGAAGGAAGAAAAAAAGATGTTACTGGAGAAGCTAAAAAAAGAGGCAGAAGAAAAAAAATTATTAAAGAAAGAGGCGAAAAAAGTAGAAGATGAAAGTTTCGAACAACTAGAGTCCAAAAAGGAAGAAAAGAAACGGAAAAAACTTGAGGCAAGACAAGTAAGACTCGAAGCAAAGCAGAAAAAGAAGGAAGAAAGAGAAGCGTTGATCAAGACATTAGAAAAAGAAGCAGAGGAAAAAAAACAACTAAAGAAAAAAGAAAAGCACATGGAATCCGAAGAGGTAAAGGCTGATGCTCTTTCTTGCCCTGTTGAAACAAAACAAAAACCAACGTTTGTCGATGATGACGTTATAAAAGTTTTACTTATGACTGATGATCTTTTAGGAAATCTCCCTGAAGAAGTTATTGATAAATTTGTGCAGTCTGAAGATTTTAAACTATATGAGAAAGTACTCAGCAAATACAAGACTAAGTGAGAGTTATGGGTCTTTTAGAAAAAGCACAAATAAGAAAGCAACAACTTGAAGGATCAGAACTGATTCAAGAAGAATCTAAAGAAGAACTTTCTGAAAAGCCAACAGAAGAGTCACAGGGACTATTGGCAAAAGCGCAACAACAAATGCAGACAAAAGAACAACTGTTTGATATAGGTATACGACCTGAGGGAAAACAAGGAATTGAAGTCATCGAAGAAGAACAAGGCTGTGGATACAAAAAACTTGGAAGTAGAAGAATTGTTTTTGATCACAACATCAATGAGTATCGTTATGAAGTAATCGAGCCGCAGCTTAATGAGACAGAAAAAGAACTCAAAAAAGAGCTTGCTCATCTCTTTAAAATGCTTGCAGACATCGACACATTTGATATGAATGATGAAGAAAAAGAAAAGTTTCTTGGAGAAACCCTCGAGCAAATCATTATAGATAACGACATTAAGCTTGAGCCAGAACCTGAATCTGAATCAAAAAATGGTTTTTTAAAGAAAATAAAACAAAAGAAAATAAAACTAAAGAAAAAACCAAAATCATCAAAAAATCTTTTCAGTAAAAAAAAGAAAGAAGAAGAAACAGAAGAAATTGAGGAAGAGGTGGAAAAACCACCACTACGTGAGCAGTCAAAAGATACGATTTATTATCACATCTTCAGAGACTTCTTGGGATACGGACGAATAGATATTCTTATGCATGATGATGGAATCGAAGATATCTCCTGCGATGGACCTAAGCCACCAATATTTATTCATCATAGGAAATATGAAGCAATTGAGACAAACATCTACTTTGATTCAGAAGAAGAACTAAACTCGTTTGTCGTGCGGCTCTGTCAAATCTCCGGGAAACAAATATCTATCTTCTCACCAATTGTCGACGGGAAACTTCCGGATGGGTCTCGGCTTCAATCTACGCTTTCACGAACTGTTACCAAAGGCTCTACCTTTACTATTCGAAAATTCAAAGAAAATCCACTCACGCCGATTGATTTGCTTAAATTTAAATCATTTTCTGTAGAAATGGCTGCATATTTCTGGATGGCGATCGAAAACGGTGCATCTATTCTTTTCTGTGGAGGAACAGCAAGTGGAAAAACAACTGCTTTGAATGCCTTGTTGCTTTTTGTACCATCATCGCATAAAATAGTCTCCATTGAGGATACAAGGGAAGTAAATATTCCGCATAAAAACTGGATTGCAGGAACCACAAGGAAAGGTTTTTCAACTGCAGAAGACAGTAAAACCGGAAAAGACATAGACATGTTTGATCTCATACGAG
>JAUWYM010000046.1 GCA_030615845.1 Thermoplasmatota archaeon
A
Source organism: Thermoplasmatota archaeon (assembly GCA_030615845.1). GTDB lineage: Archaea > Thermoplasmatota > E2 > DHVEG-1 > DHVEG-1 > JAUWYM01. Next base: position 2 of record JAUWYM010000046.1, read on the forward strand.
AGTAATGCTTGACATGGCCGTCGATCATCTTCCTTCTCCAAAAACCGCACAGAACTATAGGATACCAAACATTTGGAGAGGAGATCCTGATAGTAGTTTTGGTAAAAGCATGATCGACTGTAAAGAAAATGGACCATTAGGACTTATGATTACAAAGATTATTTTAGATCCACATGCAGGAGAAATTGCAGTAGGAAGGGTTTATAGTGGAAAGGTAGAACGAGGACAAGAAGTCTATGTCGTAGGAATGCCTAATAAAAACCGTATACAACAAGTCAACGTGATGGTTGGAGCTGACCGGATACCTGTAGAATATGTGAGTGCGGGAAACATTGTTGCAGCAACAGGTATAAAAGATGCAATTGCAGGAAGCACAGTTGCCGATGATTCAGAAGCAGAGCCGTTCGAACGAATCGTGCATATCTCTGAACCAGTGGTGACCGTTGCTGTTGAGGCGAAAAACACGTCTGATCTTCCAAAACTTGTTGAAGTGCTCAAGTCAATATCTAAGGCAGATCCAAGTATACAGATTCAGATTAATCAGGAGACTGGTGAGAATTTGATGTCTGGAATGGGTGAGCTTCATCTTGAAATCACTGAATATCGGATTAAAAATGATTATAAAGTTGACATCGTCTGTTCTGAACCTATTGTTGTCTATAGGGAAACCATTGGGACATCAAGTCCGCAGAAATTCGAAGGGAAATCACCAAATAAACACAACCGGTTTTACATCAAAGTGGAACCACTTCCGAAAAACATTGTCAAAGCAATCTATGATAATGAGATCCCGCAGAATGTTAAAAAATACAAAAAAGACGTTGTAAAAATACTTCAGGATCTAGGGGTGAGTAAAGAAGTCTCGAAAGGTGTTTTCGGCATGCAGGGTCTTAATCTTATAACAGATGTAACAAAAGGTATTCAGCATCTCTTTGAAACAAGGGAACTCATTAAAGAAGCATTTGTAGAGGTCATGAAAAGCGGACCCACAGCAAACGAACCATGTCAAGGAGTGCTTGTAAAACTTGTCGATGCAAAACTCCATGAGGATGCAATACATCGAGGACCAGCTCAAGTGATTCCTGCGGTACGGAACGCACTCTATGGTTCGATAACTATTTCTCAACCGACAATTCTTGAACCCATGCAGAAAGTATTTATCAGCACCCCGCAAGAACTCATGGGTGATGCCTCACGAGAACTGAATCAGAGACGATCTGAAGTAAAAGACATGAAGACAGAAGGAGACAGTGTTACTATTGAGGCAAAAGCACCAGTTGCAGAAATGTTTGGATTCGCATCAGCTATTCGTTCTGCTACTGGCGGTCGAGTGTTGTGGAATACTGAGAATATGGGATTTGAGCCACTGCCACGGCAGCTGCAAGATGATGTAGTCAAACAAATAAGGGAAAGAAAGGGTTTGAAACCAGAACCATTTCCAGCTTCGTATTACATGGATTAGCTCCATAATAATTTAATAATTATTATATAGGAATCTTTGTTACACCAGTTAGTGGTGACTATGAAACGAGGAACAATCCCGATAAATAAGAATTTTGAAATTGAATACCGATACTATGACAAAAATACAAATTACAAGTATTTTAACAGAAAATTTGAGATCTATCTCCTTGAAAAAAAAACTCTTCGGAAAAACTATGTTTTACATATGGATAATTGCGAAACAACTTCCGGGAAATGGTCTCCGCATATCCATAAAGCAGAAAATGTAAACAAGAAACTGTATTTTGGTGTTTCAACGCTTAACTGGGGCGATATTAAAAATAATTTTTTAGATTGTATTGTTGATGAACTGGGTGAAAAAAATAGAACTCATGCAAAAAAAGCAGTTACTAAACTGATGTCGCCAAAAATATAAAAAATTGTATGAAAAACGGTTTATTCAACAATGACATGTATTAATACTCTGTCACCCGGTATTTTCCATGCATCGGCTCATAAATCTGACCATTACGCTTTAACCGATCAAGTGCCTCCTCCACCTTACGAGACTCCATCCCAGAAATCTCAGCTTCACTAATGATATCACTTCGAGCAGCATTGCCACCGCTTGATTCATTACACAGTCTTTTAATAAGATCAATGATTGAACGCATACGCTCATGCTGACTATGACTAAAACCAGTAGCAATAATGTCGATGTCAAACTTACCCGTCTCTCGATCCATACCAACTCTCCTCAGATATTGATCAATGATTGCAATTGCTCGTTTCGCATCTTCTATAGTTGCCTCCTGACTCAGCCGTATTCGAGCACTTGCCTCTGCAAGTCGTACAAAAGCCTCAAGCTGCCGTGGAGTAAATGGAACAGAATCTTCAGATGAACTTCGAAAATCGACATAATAATTCCGCAATACGTCTAATGTTTCATCAGTCATAACAGGAAAAACATTTCTTTTTGCATATGCAACATACTTGCGTACAAATTCCGGTTCAAATATAGGCATTACATGTTTCATCATAACAGATTCCTGCTCTTTAGAATACAGGGAATCTTTTGATTTTGCGATATTTTCATGCATCTCACCAGCTTTATGTGACTCTAAAATATGTGTCGCAAGGGCAGTATCTGTTTTTCTATCAGGTTTATCAAGAATAGAAAAAATAAGATCAAAACGGGAAAGTAGTGCAGGAGGCATATTTATTTGCTCATGAATTGGTATGAATTCATCAAATCTTCCAAGTTTCGGGTTTGCCGCAGCAAGGATCGCACACCGTGACTTAAGCGTTGCATTAATACCGGCTTTTGCAACAGAAATCTCCTGCTGCTCCATCGCCTGATACATGGAACTCCTGTCGGTCTCCTCCATTTTATCAATCTCATCAATACATGCAACACCCATATCAGCAAGAACAAGCGCACCGGCCTCCAAAGTCCACTGACCTTCTCCAAATTCGTCTCGCACTGCAGCAGCAGTAAGACCCGCAGCTGTTGTTGCTTTTCCTGAAGCATACACACTCCGTGGAGCAAGCTTAGACATATATGCAAGCATCTGCGATTTTGCAGTACCAGGATCTCCAACAAACAAGGTATGAATATCTCCTCGCATATACGTCCCATCTGGCATTCTCTTTGACAGACCACCAAACAACTGCAGAACAATTGCTTCTTTTTCAATTTCCATACCATAAATAGTAGGCGCAATACTTTGCCTCATTTTATCATAAATATCAGGATCCTTACTCGTCTTCAAAATCTCCTGTTCATCCTCCTCGGTGACCTCTACTTCTTCAAACGCCATCTCCTGACTTTCAATACTTACTGCCTCCATTGCCTTATCAAAAGAAGTAAGCCGAAACGTACCTCTTCGCCTCTGCATAGAATGAAGAATACCATTCACAATAACTCTATCTCCAGGAGCAATCTCCCCGACAAGATCATCCTCAAGATATACACTAATTCGTTCAGGCTGTGTACCACCACGAAGACCTTCGGGATTCTCCTGAATCTCAATTTTCTGAGAATCAATAAACGTTGAAAGATTCGTCGAAAGCTTAAACGAAGACACCCTCCCACAGCCACCTTGATCCTCATAACACTCAGAAGGCTCTTTTAAAATATCTTCATCCTGCTCAATCCGAATAATAGCACCACACTTATTGCATTGAAACGCAGCAACCAACAGCTTCGGTCGAACCTCTGTTCTCTTCTTCACAAGACCCTCGACTGCCATAAACTTACCAAGATGATTCGCACGGATTTTTCTAATAATAATTTTATGCGTATCTGGAAGATTTCTCACTCGAAAATGAAGTTTTAACTTATGTTCAGCAGCAACATCAATAGTATTAAGAGCCTCTTCAGCATTGAAAACTGTCTTGTACGGCTGATTAATAAGAAGCTCAGTAAGGCTCGGATCAAACTTATCAACATCCCAATAATCAACAACAAGACTACGCCTTTCAGGATACTCCAACGCAATTGTCTCAATATCAGATCGACATTGCTCTTCAAAGAAACGTTGCCACAACGCTACTAAACTCTCATCCTTTAACAACCGAACCATATAGTTCTTCCCCCAATGTTGGAAAACATACGACGTATTTAAATTTTAGCGGGCGTAGAAACTTCGCAAGTGGACGCACGTTTCATACTATCGACTACCCATCTGCATCCTTAACCCCGTTAACCCTTCGAGCACCAGCAGTCTGTGGTAAGGCTGCTCACTTCCGTGCCTCACCCGGTTTCCACAGCAAAGATGAACATATGACCCTCCGGTCATATGCAATCATCACCCCCAATCCCGAAGGACAAGGTTTCATCGTCAACAAACGGATCAATAGATGCTCGTTACACCGCCTTTTGAATTCGACTCCAGCATAAAGACGATTTCTGGTAACAGGGAACGCCTAACACCCCAGTCTATTCTACACCTATCGCCATTCTATTAATATCTTTTTTCAATTTCTCCCCGATATCGGTATAATCGGAAGAATATCCACGTTAGGCAAATTGCAAGAAAGGCAACAATGCCTGCAATCGTAAACCATTCCTGAGCCTCAAGTGGTGTTCCACTATTCAAACCAGCAGAGTAGGAATGTTGAATGAGTAGATAGATACAAATAGCAATAATTGCAAAGACTACTATATCTATGTAGAACGACATTTTGTTCCAAGTTTCTTTATCTATTTGTTGTTTTCTGGTTCCGGTCATAAAAACCAACCCACATACAGCATAAACAAATTGCTATATGAAGGTTATGCTAAAATTTAGAAAAAATCAGTAAGTTTCGTCATTTTCACCTTATCACTCTTAAATAAAGAATCAATGGATTTCTCAACAAGTGTTATCCGCTGAAGAGCATAGGTAGGTAGGTTATATTTCTCAGCAATTTCCCTAGAGATAGCAAGATATTTTTTCACTGACATCTCATGAACAGTAAGTGTTAACTTACCATCACATTTAATGCATGATCCTTGAAGTGGCATACGACGATACGTCGTATTACACTGCGGGCAACGTATTGATTGTTTACTAAACGCCCGTAAGTTACCAAGTATATCTGGCAGAAAGTGTCTTTCAATTACTTTATAGGCGACATCGGCCTCATCAACCGCCCGTATCTTCGCGGCAAGGCTAAGCTGCACATCCATCTTATCCATCATACTCTTAAGTGTTTTATACAAAGATTCTTTAGGGCCAGCAGAAATATCACCTGTATCATGAGTAAATCCAAAGTGTTCATATTGCAGATCAGTACCGATTCGTGATGCTACAAGCCCCATCATTGACTCCAAGTTTTTTGAATGTTCGTGATGCAATGTTGCCTCATAAAACTCAAGAGGATATCTGGAAAGTGTATCAATATTATGTGCTTCTTTATCTATTTCTGATGGATCAAGACGAGTTGTAAGAATGAGCGGTAAATCCATTCTCCCACCACGTTTATCAGGAATATATGAATGAGAGAAGTTTAACAAAGCATCCATTAGCAACATCTGGCCGTCTTCGTCACCATCACAGTTATTTGACAGAATTAAATTATTAATCGGGAAGTTATGTAAATCCTCAACCTCAACGTCATAGAGGAATTCAGAATCTGATTTAATAGGGATCACTTCTTTGAGACCATCGAGGATGAAATCACCAAATATCGTTAATCTTGGTTTTTTTTCCTTGTAAATTACAGATTCAAGCATTAATTGTTTTCTTTTTAAAGAAAAACCAATTCTTTCACAAAACTTTCTTGCATATGACGAACGAATAGAAAGATAATAGAGATTAAAAACAGGAGATTCACCCTTTTTATCATAAAATTTCTTTGCAAGACCTCCTGCCTTTTTCCTCTCTTCTTTTAATCGATAAAAAATGCCAAAGCGAAGTAACTGAAAACCAATATCATTTAATAAATCACGATCAACAGAAGAACATGTAACGTGCAATCTATTCTTTTCTACTGAACCATCACCTGAGAAATACGCACGAAGTAGTTCTCTCATCTTATGTTTTGGTAGTGCGATAAATCTTGATGGTATTCTCTTATTCTTTGCATTGCCTCCCGTACGTAAGATATCAACAAAAAAATCATGAATTAGTCTATTAGATATACAAATACCGTGGGTATCTCTATAAGGATGAATACCAAAAACATCGTTGATACCATTGAGTACATCATCCCGAATCTCCTTTTCAGTGCAAGCAATTCCTATCTGATAACAACTTTTTTTAGTATACCTAGCATGTCCTTCAGAAATATAGTATCCAAGAAGTCGCATAAACTGATTGTTTACTTTGATTATCCTAGGTATTATAGTATGATCTCTCTTAACTCCAAGAGTACATTCTCTTGGTATTGCATCCATCGTCTCATGGCATAATTCAAGTAACTTCAAAAGGGTAAAAAGAGGAATACTATGTCTATAAATATAATTAGAAAATGTTTTTTTATTGATTTCAAGCTTTTGTGATGTAAGTTTTAATCCACCAAGTTTTTCCACACAGTATCTTACTAATTTTTCAG
>JAUWYM010000166.1 GCA_030615845.1 Thermoplasmatota archaeon
CATCAGTGATTGTTCCATCAGCAATTTTACTACTTGTGACTGAATTATCAGCCAATTCATTTTCACCGACACCACCAGCTTCTATGGCCGCTAATGGATTCAAAAAAACACCTGAGACAACAGCAATTATCGAAATGACTATTGCCAAAACAGCAGTTATCATACTAATATTTCCTTTTTTCTGCTTTTGCGGGGTATTCTCAGTTCGTGTAGGTTCTACAGGTTTCACATGCTCTCCTTCAAATTTTGCGCCACAACTTCCACAGAATTTTACTCCTTCAGCAAGACTAGTTCCACAATTAGGACAAATTATTTCCATATTTCTCTCTCCTACCTTCTAATGTTATAACATTTGCCTCTTTAAAACTATTTTCCTCTATTTTCGGTTGTATCTTTCGAAGTGGAGAAATGGCAAAAACGCTGTTTTTTCGTGAGAAGGGCATCTCTATTTTTCTTAAAGATATTTATAGTAAATTTTTCTCATCACCACGTTGAACTCCTCCTCTTATTCCCCATGCCAATGATTGACATAAACTATAATATAGCTTAAGTCTATATCTATGCATAAAACGTTATAAAAAGCTACTCAATGGTAGCTTATTCAGTAAAAGATATGAAACATTTTTCAACAAAAAAGAATCTTTGTTGAATATCAAAAGGTGAAAAAGGAGAGAGAATATGAAGAGGAAAAACTCTTAGGGGATCCTCTCTCCCCCCCTCACAATCACCCACACATCTGGTTTGTATATTTAAATCTAATCCCGCAATTGACAGTAGATATCATAGTTTGTATTAACACAAGAGAACCAACTATGCGACATTGACGGATTTTTTAGAGACGATTGATTCTTTTTCTTTTGAGGTGTTTCATAAACATGATAACAATTGTAGTAACAATAATTATGATGCAGATTCCAATAACAATAAAGAAACCCACCAAATTTTCTGGAGATAAGGCGGGATAAATAGTAATGAAAATAGAATAGTCAATATAACCCGGTTTAGTCGCAGATATAACAAATGTTTTGGTTTTCTTAACAGAAGGAGCTGCCAATGTCACCGTCCCGTTAATACTGCTCATATATTCTTTATTGTTAAACGTGATCGTTGCATTATCGATTATTCTTCCTTCATCATCAATAGCGGTTACAACAAATGATGTTTCTTCAGCAATATTTGATACAATTACGATTGGAAACACTTGTGGAACATTTGCCACGGTAATATGAACAGTAGTTGAATTGTATCCTTCTTTAAAAGCAGTGATAGTAAATGAATTATCTCCATCAGGTAAAACTCTTGGAGCAGAAAAACCTGCCATCCCTGAAGAGTTAGTCACATTTGTTTTTCCGTTAAAAGTTACCGTTGCATTGCCAATAGATATATTGTTTGATTTGATTGTAACGAAAAAAGGAAAACTCTCATTTACTTGTGAAGGATATTCTATAGTTAAATCAGGGAGGTTTTCATCCTCTGCATTGGTGATATATGATGATGAAAAATGTGAAATCAAAAAAATTACAAGAATCGCGATTATTGATTTTTTTATTCTCACCACAAATCAGAGATAACAAAAGAAATAACTTATATTTTTCCAATGGTTTGCATCATGATGTAACAATTTTAAAGCTATTGAAATAAAAATTAGTTTTACTATAGCATTCTAATGAGTTTTCTATGAACTAAAAAAGAAGGGAGAGATTAAGCAGTTATAGGTGTTGGTTCAATCCAATCTGGACTGTAACACGTCATTGTTGGATCTCCGTAAAGCGCCTTAACATTTGTTAGGCCACCTTGGGATAATTGGAAAAGAGATGAGCGCCCATACAACGTTGTGGGATCAAGAGTTGTAAAATCACGGTTAAAAATCCAAGTGTATTTCGATTGTGCCTCTCCAATGCCTTTTCCTTCTACCAGGACATCATGGAATATCCACATATTATGTAAATCATCTTGGACACCATATGCTGATCCAGCACATCCGAACCATACTGCTGATCCATGTGCAAGATATACCATAGGCCCCCAGTGTTCGCCAGTGGTACATGAACTCCAGAACTCAAGCTCACTGTGAAGGTTTTCGAATAATTGATCTACCCATTTGAAATGTATAATGTCATAGAGATTTGGTTCTTGTGCATTATAGGCTGATGCTCCTCCCCACCGTGGGGTTTTTGTCTGTTGGCCATCATAACCGCTGTAACCTCGCCATCCATCCCACCAGTCAAAATCCTTGAGGTGTTCATATCTGGGTTCTGCAAGCGGGAAATCTTCAGCGATATTCTTATATTGTGCTGAGATTCCTGATCCACCGGTTCCGTGACCAGAATAGTAGCTGATACTTACCCCTTCATTATATCTCTCAAGCAGATTATCCCATATGACATGCCCCTCAAAGAACCGTCCACGAGATGAAAACGCTTGTTTCATTTCCTGACTTGCATAATTTGGGTATTCATTTCCATCATTTGCTCTCCAGCTATATCCATCAGGATAATTCATCAGTTGTGAAGTAGTGACATCTCTACCGGGATTAGCATAGATTATAGCTGGATACAAGATATTTCTGACAATATGAGCAGATGAGAATGCAGTTGTCTCTACAGGAATGTGCCCTGCATAGGAATTATTTCCAGTCATCGCTCTACATATTGGATCACGGATATCTGTATCTCTTGGAGCTACAAACAGATATGCTTCTTGTCCTTCTATGTCAAGGCCATAACCATCAATAAATTCATGGATTCCCCTATAAACACCGCCAAACCAAGTTAGTTTCAGATCAAGTCCTAATGGCGGAAGTTCCTTATTTTTAAGATAATATATCAAAAATGATATTGGTGTGACTTCCTCCAAATCAATAGGTTCATCCATTTGTGGGAGATGACCAACTGCCCTGGCGCCATGGTAATAGTCGCCTGCGTATTCTCTCCATGCAGTTATCATGTCTAACGTGTTGTACGCTTCAGCTGCTTCTCCAATGTTTAAAACAGGGGAGACGTGATACGCAGCTGCCATTGC
>JAUWYM010000008.1 GCA_030615845.1 Thermoplasmatota archaeon
CCAATGCCAGCCAATCCTGTTCAAGCTTATGCAGGAGATTTCTATGAATGTGACATAGGTGAATTTATCAGATTTAATGGATGTGCATTTGGTGGATCGCTATCATATAATTGGTCCTGGGATTTTAATGGCGATAATACGCCCGATTCCTATGAAAAAAATCCAATATATAGTTATAATAACGTAAAACCAAGTTTAGAATATGCTAATCTTACTATTACTGATGGGAATGGGCAGTCAAATACAAGCACAGCTTATGTCTATATTGATGTTGAATTAGAACTTGGTGATATTATTTATTTAGAAGCAAGACCTTATGTTAAGGAACTATTAAGTATTATTGGTCATGATGCGTGGTATTTTGTTCATGCTGCTATGTATATTGGTAATGATTTATTTATTGAATCTGGAGATTATACTTTATTTAATGATACCGAAATTGAAAATGATTTAGAGGATATTTATAACCGAGTTTACACTACATATGAATCTCTTAATATGAATGATGATAAATTAAATTCATTGTCATATATATTCAATCTTGAAAATGGCGTGCAAATTTCTCATTCAATTAAAATGAATGCTATCTATGACCAGAGAGAGTTTGGAAAGGTTATTTCTGCTAATATGTCTCAAAAAATGAAAGCAAGAGATTTTGCATATAGTCAATTGGGAAAACCATATCAATGGTTAGAAGAAGGAGGAGGAGCAAGTTGGAGAGCAAATCCTAATATAACAGATCCGACTCATCCATATTATAATTGGACTATACCTGATGATCCATATATTGATTACTGGTATTGTACTGAGATTATATGGGCGGCATATTTACATCAAAACGTTCAGATAGATCCTGTTCCTGTTGATGATCCACAGACGGAGATTGAGACAATATTATATTCTGCAAGTAGGGATTATTTCGGTGATGAATTAATTGATATTTCAAGACTGCCACAATGGATTAAATGGCGTTTGTTCTAACAATAAATCAAGTTCAATAGGATAATAATACCATATTTTTTATTTATTGTGAGCTTAGCGACATTGTTTTATTTTTAGTTGAAGGTCGCTTTGGTTATTCTAAGTATCCTAAAGTCATAATCACCGAAAAGTTGAAGGCATTTTCGTGTATCCTCGAATTTTCTATCTATTGGGATGTATGGATCAGAGGAATTGGAAATTGAGATTATAGAACCTCATGGAATTTTTTCAAGGTCCTTTCTGATTCTCTTTAAGAGGTCTTTCTTCCTTCTGGCCTGATAGAAATTCGGTATATAGGTTGCATAGCAGTATATGCATCCGTGGCCGCATCCTGTGTAAGGGTTAAGCGAATACTTGTCAGGGCAGGTACAAATCTTGCTTTTCCATGGGTCGAAGGGTCTGATGATATTCATACAATGATAAATTAAGCTAAATACTTATTAAGATATTGTACGAACCAACCGCAATATTTTTAGTATATTGTATATTACCATCCGTGTTGGTTACAATGAAAAAATTACTTATTGCATATGATGGCTCAGAAGCATCTGAAAAAGCTATAGATATGACGTTAAAATGCTGTAGTGACGAAGATGAAATAACAATTCTTACAGTAATACCTGCATCTCTTGTAGAATCAACTTTTACAAACATGCTTCTTCCAACAATTGATCTTAGTACGGTCGTACAGTCAGGTAGTTTCAAAGAAAAAGCTATGGAAAATATCAGCAAAGTTGCAAAAGAGATAGAAGGCAAAGTAAACAAAGTGGATGTTGTCGTAGAAGCAGGTGACCCTGCAGATGAAATACTTATGACTGCAAAAAAGTTGGATTCAGATATCATAATCATTGGATACAAAGGATACGGCAAAGAAGGAAGATTCCTTCTCGGTAGCGTTACCGATAAAGTAGTGCGACATGCAAGCAGATCTGTTCTCGTTGTAAGATAAAATTTGTGATTACAATGCATCCTGCAGATGATCTGCGTGGAATTAAAAGCGAAAAGCTTTCTAAAAAAAGAATTGTTCTTGGGGTAACTGGTAGTATTGCTGCTGTTGAAACTGTTAAACTTTCACGGGAATTGATTCGACATGGTGCAGATGTTTATCCTGTGATGACAAAAGCTGCAACAAAAATTATTCATCCGAATTCTTTAGAATTTGCAACGTCTCATACACCAATTATCGAACTCTCTGGACAGACAGAACATGTATTCTTTTGTGGTCTTGTAAAGGATCCAGTAGATTTACTTCTTATTTGTCCTTGTACAGCAAATACTCTTTCAAAAATTGCACATGGCATTGACGATACCGCTGTAACAACATTTGCAACGACAGCTCTGGGATCTAAAATACCTATCATTATTGTTCCTGCGATGCATCTTTCTATGTACAAACATAACGTTGTACGGAAAAACATTGAAAAATGTAAAGAAATGAACATCACATTTCTTGACCCTAATGTTTTTGGGAACAAAGCAAAGATGCCAAGTATTGATGAAATAGTTGCAAAGGTCATAAGAAAAATAGGAAAACAGGATCTTGTAAAGAAAAATATTCTCATTATCGGTGGTGGTACTGCCGAGCCTATCGATGATATACGAATCCTAACCAATAGAAGTTCCGGAAAAACAGCTGTTGCTCTTGCAAACAATGCTTTTGAAAGAGGGGCACATGTTGAACTCTGGTATGGAAATGCAAAAGAAATTGTTCCCTACCACATATCTGTTAAGAACTATGAAACAGTTAAAGATCTACTCAAATTGTTAAAAAACAATAAGAAAACATTTGATGTAATTATCGTCTGTGCAGCAATTGCAGATTATCTTCCAAAAAGGAAGAAAGGAAAAATTCCCTCAGGAAAAAACAAACTTGATATAGAACTTTCTCCAGCACCAAAGATAATCCAAAAAATACGCAAAGGTGCACCAAAATCCAAAATTATTGCCTTTAAAGTGGAAGAAAATAAAAAAGATTTAAAAAGAGAAGCATTAAAGCTTCTTATAAAAAATAAACTTGATGCTGTTGTTGCAAATACCATTTCTGCTTTTGGTACTGATGAAAATGAAATTTTGATTATAGACAAGAAAAGAAAAAGCATTACTAAAAAAGGAAGAAAAGAAAAACTTGCAGGATATATTCTTGATACGATAAAATAAGCGATTATTATGAAAGCTACAGCCTTTGCCCCCGGACATGTTTCAGGTTTTTTTGAACCAATTTATCAAAATCAAAATGCCGATAGATCAGGATCCCGCGGTGCCGGAATCAATATATCCTTAGGTGCAACAAGTCAAGTAACAGTTAAAAGTTCTGTAGATCAAACTATCGATATATTTCTAAACAATAAAAAAGCAGATACATCTGTTACAAAACTTGCCATAAAACACCTCATTGAAGATACTCTTCTCCATATTACGGTAAACACCGAATTAGATCTTCCAACAGGCCAAGGATTTGGCATGAGCGGTGCAGGAGCACTTGGTAGTACTATTGCTCTTGCAAAACTTTTACATATCTCAAAAGAGGAGGCTCTAAAATCATCCCATTACGCAGAAGTAACGTTACATACCGGTCTCGGAGACGTTCTTGCAAGTAGTTTTGGTGGCGTTGAGATTAGAAAAGAAGCAGGACTTCCTCCTTGGGGGATAATAGAACATATTCCTGGAAAATATGACGTTGTTGTATGTATCATAGGGAAAGAAATTGATACAAAAAAAATACTATCTGATCCTGCAAAAATAAATGAAATCGCATCGTATGGCAGATATTGCACTAAAAAAATACTTGAAAAACCATCCATAGAAAATCTTTTTTCTCTTTCACAAACGTTTACAAAAAAGACAGGGCTGGCGGATGAAAAAGTGCTTGAAGCAATTGATGCAGCAAATCACCATGGTATGACAAGTATGTGTATGCTCGGTAATTCAGTATTTGCTATTGGTGATACTGAGGCATTATGTAAAACACTTACAGCATTTGGAAAAGTGTATGTTTGCAGTGTTGACCAATGTGGTGCACGAGTTTTAGAATGATTTCATTGTAAAGTTAAATCTCATTCGACATTCCAGTTGCAAGATCTATCAGATGTTTTTCTCCATCTTCAGGACCTTTTGCAAAAAGGATATCACGTGGATCAATTCTTGTGTTTTTATTTGGGCCGTACTGCCATCTGTCTTTATGGCGCATCGCAATTATCATCATTCCTGTTTCACTTGCTAGTTTTAGTTGACCTAAGGTTTTTCTGCAAAGTATTGACTGAGGTTTAACCTCTACTCTGGTGAATACAACATCAGCCTCTCGAATACTCATTTTAAGAATCGGATGCAGTTCTACATCCCTGAGTTCTACATCAGCTATTTCCTGTGCCGCATCTGCGATCTGTTCCCCAGCATGTGCAATTCGAAGAAACGTAAGCGCATCATCGATACTGTGCTTTCCGTTCTTTACATCTTCCAAAGATTTCTTCTGAAGCATTTGATACAAACTATCTACAACATTTTCTAGATCATACACCTCTTTTGCGATTATTTTGTTATCGTAAAGTACTGATGAATAAGCGAGATCCACCATAAGTTCTGATTTATCTTTAATTTCAAGAACTATTTCTTCAGCGGTTTTCCCTTTCATTCCAACACCTTCAATTGTCCTTTTAAAAATTTATTGAGATCCGTATAGCCTTCATCTGTTCCCCGTACTATGAGCCAGTCATCTGCTTTAAGGCTGGTATCAGATCGGGGGTTATATATCCAACAGTCTTCACGACGAATTGCTATAATTCTCATACCTGTTTCTGATTCTACTTTAAGAACACCGATCTTTTGATTACATGCTTTGGATTTTGATGATACTTTTACGCGAAACAAGCGTTCATCAGCTTTTTTCAAGATTTTAGGAAGAATCGGCCTGGTTTTCTCTTTAAGCGATAAAAGATTTGCGATATCTCCTGCGGCATTCGAAATGCTTTCAGCAGCCTCTGCGACTTGAAGGATTCCTGCCAGTTGCTCTGCATCTTCTTTTGTTCGTGCTGCCATCATCGCCATCATTCGAATATCATAATTGAGTTTATCCATTCGAACGTCGAGATATTTTACTTCTTCAGCGATCTCATCACTGTCGAAAAGAACTGCAGAATATGCAAGATCAATAATAAGTTCTGAGATATCCTTCATCTCTGTAAGTAACTCTTTTACCGTGGTTGGTTCATATTCAAGTTCAGTGAATTCTTCTTTTTTCCACTTCGGCGTTCTTTGCAGTCTTCCAAATATACTTCTTCTCTTTTTTTCTTTCATACTCCAACTACTCCAATAAGTAAAAATAAAAACACTATCCCAAGGGTATCACCAACAGTTGTCACTACTGGCGCAACCATATCATCAGGATCCAGTCCTCTTTTAAAAGACCAGAAAGCAGTGAGAACACTAACTATTGAAATTATACAAATAAGTAAGAACCCTGTAGCCAACACTATTGATACAAACTTTATCAAGTTGATATCATCCATTCGTATACCACTAAATGATGCTGTGTAATAAATAAGTATCGCAAGAATCGTATATGTTAGGACGCCCATTATTATTGAGGTAAATAAGTTTCCATGCATTTTTTTATCTTTAATATCAAGACTAATGTATCCTACATGAAGACCTGAAGCAAGGCGTGCTCCTAGAATGCTTCCAATGTTACCTCCAACCCCATTAATAACTGGAATAGAAATGAGAAATACTGGAAATAATATGAGGATTTCTTGTTTACCTTGTAATATCTGTCCGGCAAATATCTCAATAATAATGCATATAGTAAGGAGAGGTAATGCATGTTTAACTATTTTTTTCCAGCTGTAAATCATACTATCCCTCCTACAAAAACAGCACTTCCAAAAATACAAAGCATGGTGACAACATCCCCAAAAGTTGCAAGAGCAGGCCCTGTGATGTTATCTGGATCGTATCCTCGTCTGAAGACAAGATAAATAATGATAATTGTAAGGAAAGTGAGAATTAAACCAGATATGCCTCCTGCAAGAACAACAATTATTATCAAAAGTAAAGGGTTTGGTTGCACATTAAAAAAGAGGGAGGTTATGTAAGCAAGAACTCCGATAATAAAAGACATGAGAAAACTAAGTACTAAAGAGCCGATGATGTTTTGTTTGAGATCCTCATTCCACATGTTTTCAGCATCAATGATACCAAGATGATATGCTGATCCCAGCCGGGAACCAAGTGCAGTGCTTATGTTTCCTCTCAACGCAATTATCGCAGGTATCACGACAATAAGCCCAGGGATATTTTGAAGTATATCTACCATCGCACCAAGAGTATTTCCTGCGATAATTGCCCCAAGTCCGCAAACAATGAGCAGGGGGAGGCTCTGTTTCAACATTTCCTTTGCATACATTTTTTAAAGCCTCCATTGTCCATTCACACTCCAAATTTAAAGATAACATTTCCGATATCTTTCCCACAGCTGATCAATATGATCCTCTAAGGTCTGAATACGTTTTGTATCTTTTTTTGGTTTAAATAAATGACTAAAACGTCCTTGGTATTTAATCCATTCTTCAATAGATTTTCTTTCAATTTTCTTCTCTAAAATCAGCTTACTTTTACCATTAAACGTCACAACATCATTTTCACATTCATACAACGCCCATGCACCTGTTTCAACAGCCATTCGTCCCATCTCAACGGTTTTTTCCATACTGAATCTCCAGCCTGGTGGACAGGGCGCCATAATCTCAAGATATTTTGGACCTTTGATGCTTTTTGCTTTTTTTAACTTACGATAAAGATCATCTGGGTAGCTGACACAAGTCTGCGCTGAATATGGTATATGATGTGCCTGGATGATATCCCCCATTTCTTTTCTGAATTCTGTCTTTCCGCTAACCGTGGTCGTTGTCCAAGCAGCATAAGGAGTCGCTCCGCTTCGTTGAATACCAGTGTTTGAATAGATCTGGTTGTTGTAACAGATATAGATAAAATTGGTTCCTCGTTCCAACGCACCAGACAACGCTTGGATGCCAATGTCGTAGGTACCGCCATCTCCCGCCCAAGCAAGAACCGTTGTATCCTTTTTTCCTTGCATTCTTAGCGCAGCCTCAACACCAGAAGCGCCAGCCGCTGCTGCCTCAAAAGCGATATTCATGACGGGAATATCAAACGAAGTATGAGGATATAAACTTTCAATAACTGCGGTACAACAAGCGGGAACAACCATTACCGTGTTTTTACCAAGCGCTTTAAACACCATACGAAGAGCCATTGTTGCAGGACAACCAGGACATGCAGCATTTCCTTGAAGAATACATTCCTCTACTGGAAAATCTTTAATTGCCATACACTACGCCTCCTCCAAACCGTACCATTCATATCCCTTTGTTTTGCCATCTATTGCTTTTTTGCAGATAATTTCAACATCATAATATGGAACATCTTTTCCTCCGAGACCTGCAATAAAACCATATACTTTTGCATCTGACTTATCATAAAGCGCTGCTTTTACTTCAGAAAATAATGCACCTTCCGATCCAACAGAAATATTCCTATCAATCACGATTAAATCAGCTTGCCTACTTAACTTTACTATCTCTTCCTTAGGAAATGGTCTAAACGTGCGAACTCGTGCAAGCCCGATTTTAACACCTTTTTTCTGCATTTCATCAATTGCAACCTTACTCTCAGCACCAATTGCACCCATTGCTAGAAGAATATATTCTGCATCATCACATTTATACAACTCGAGAAGATCTCCATGGTAGTAGCCAGATTTTTGTTTCCACTCTTTTGCTATCTGAGGGATTAGTTTTTCCGCGTTTTCTTGGGCATCCTGCATTGCCCTTCGAACTTTATAATAACCAGCAGGACCAATGATATTTCCAAACGTTATTGGATTATCAACATCAAGTTTCCATAGAGGCTCGTATTTTCCAAGAAAATCATCAATAACCTGTTGCTTTGGTATTTCAACAGGCATGGAGGTATGCGACAAAATAAATGCGTTATAGCTAACCATAACTGGTAAACTAACGTTTTTATGTTCTGCTAATCTAAAGGCTTGTATGATGGTGTCAAAAATCTCTTGATTACTACTACAGTAAAACTGTATCCAACCCGTGTCCCTTTGGGAGATAGAGTCGTTTTCATCAGTCCAAATATTCCATCCGGGGCCTATGACTCGGTTAATATTACACATAACAACAGGGAGGCGTGCAAGAGCTGCCCAATGAAGCATCTCATGCATCAAAAGAAGTCCATGAGACGAGGTCCCTGTAAATGTTCTTGAGCCTGCAGCACTTGCCCCAATACAAGCACTCATCGCTGAATGTTCACTTTCAACACAGATATATTCCCCTTTAAACTCACCGGTTCCTACATAATTTGCAATACCTTCAACAAGCGTTGTTTGTGGAGTAATTGGGTATGCAGCAACAACATCCGGCTTCGCCATAACAGCTGCTTTTGCAGCGATATAGTTACCAGTATCAATCATAATCGTCATTTTTTCCCCCCTTCCCGCTCCATAGTAATTGCTTCTACTTTACATTCATTTGCACAAATGCCACATCCTTTACAGTACTCATAATCAATACTAATAGTTCCATCTTTCTCCCGACGGATACTAGCCTCTGGGCAAAAAATCCAACATCTAAGACATTTCACACATTTTGCCTTGTCAAAGATTGGTTTGAAAACCCTCCAACTACCAGTTTTTCCCATCGCTCCAGTTTTAGGATACGAAATGGTTGTGACAACATCATATCTCTTCAAAAGTTCACCTCGGTTGAATCATATGCGTCTTTTGTTGCTTTCACGTTTATTTCCGCAAGTCTCCCAGCCCATTTGTTTTTTATGGCTCCTTGAATTGATTGAAGAGTAACTTTATCTAAAACTCTCGGAACAGAACCAAGAATAGGCGTATTTACGACAGGCATCCCTCCAACAAGAATACCATGTTTTATTGCAATGCCAGTTGCATCAACAGTAGCAACTTTGAATTTCTTTGAAAAATCGAAATCATCTGGTTTTTTTCTTGTATTTATTAAGATTTTTCCCCCATTTTTCAATCCTTTTAAAACATCTACTACCCTCATAATGCTTTCATCAAGAACAATGACAATATCTGGAGTATATACCTCGCTTCTTAGGTGTATTTCGCCGTCTGAAACACGAGCAAATGCACGTACTGGGGCGCCACGGCGTTCTGCACCAAAAAAAGGAAATGCCTGCACTCCTTTATTTCCATCTTTTAATGCTGCAGCGACAAGCAGATTTGCTGCAGTAACAGCACCTTGCCCGCCTCTGCCATGTAAACATATTTCTACTAAAGATTCTGATGACACAATAGTACCTTCCCAGGCCCCAAAATGAAAATGATGCATATAACTGTTTTGAATGATATTATATACTGTTAAAAAATAATTATTTCAGTGCATTTATCTTTGATTTTATTGTCGCGTCTTTATCTCTTCGATCATCTATTTTTAATTCTGTAATGACTCTCTCTGCACCAGATGCTATTACCACATTGTGTGCCTTTTGAACGATATCAAAAAGAGTTTTCAAATCTTCTGTTTCAATTACTGTCGCCATTGCATTTGTTTCAAATTTTACATTTTCTTTTTTAAGAGTTTCAATAACAAGTTTAACATATTTACTAACACTAACCTCTTTTCCAACAGGTGCGATACTAAGCTGAGCGATAATCATAGTTTCCCTCGTTTTTCTACTATCCCCCCAGTGTTAATTAAACTTTTGATTGATCAGTTTAAATAAGTATAATTTCAAAACATCTTATTCGAATGATTCTCTTATTCTTTTAACAGCAGCATCGATGTTTTCCAAGATCGTAGCGTAGGAAAACCTGAGGTATCCTTCGCCATATGGCCCAAAGGCAGTACCCGGAAGAACAGCTACTCCAGCTTTGTAGAGGAGATGATCAGCGCATTCCTGAGAAGTCATATCAGTTCCCGTGATGTTAGGAAAAGCATAGAATGCACCTTTCGGCGACAAACAAGTAAAGCCGGGAATTGAATTCAGGCCTTTAACAATCCTATCTCTTTTCTCTTTAAATCTGGCCATCATCTCTGGTATAAAGCTTTGATCACCAGTCAGTGCCTCTACACCAGCCCATTGTGTGAACGCTGCAGTACATGACACTGCACTGACAAGAAAATTCTGAAGTCTATCAGCCATCTTGCATGGTACGACCATATATCCTAATCGCCAGCCGGTCATGGCATAATACTTGGAGAATCCATCTAAAAGCACGGTTCTTTCTTTCGCTTCATCCCTACCGGTAGGTGTGTAGTGTTTTGTATCATACGTCATCTTTGAGTATATCTCATCAGATACAACATAGAGGTCGTGTTCCTCTGCGAGTCCAGCAATATCTTCCAACTCTGACTTGGTCATCACGGACCCTGTCGGATTTTGAGGAGAATTTACGACGATGAGCTTTGTTTTTTCTGTTATTCTCTCTTTGATGTCATCAGGATTCATACGAAACTCGTTTTCCTCCAAAAGAGGAACTAATATACTTTTTGCCCCTAAAAATGAGGTGACTGATCCATATGTTGGATAACCCGGATCCTGATAAATGACTTCATCTCTGGGGTTGACGATAGAAAGCATTGAAAAAAATATCCCTGGTTTTAACCCAGGTGTGATAACAATTTGCTTCAGATCTGGCCGGTAGTCTCTAGTCTTCTCCACCTCATCCTGCACGGCCTTTCTCAGTTCCAAAAGCCCAATCGATGGGACATAATGTGTCTTTTTTTCCTGAATAGCCCGTATACCTGCATTAGCAATGTTTTCTGGGGTCTCCATATCTGGCTCCCCGATTTCGAAATGAAATATGCTTTTGCCCTGCCTTTCCAGTGCTTGAGCTTTAGCAAGCACCTCAAACGCCGCCTCGCCATATATACTACTAGCCCCTTTGCTTAATTGTACCATTTTCTAATCACCATGATTTTACAGTCAAATAATCCAACTATTGACTATACATATTTATCAAGACCGAGTTCCTTGAGCTTTTTTGCAGTGGGCACCCCATTTGCAGTCCATCCTCGAAGAGCATAATATTCTTTAAGACTCTGCTGAAAACCATCAGCAGGTAAGACAATATCTTTTACAGGGCCCTTTGTAAATGAATCCTTGAAAAACCTGACAGAAATTGTATCATCAGCAGGATCAAGTCCTTCTCTAAGATTAAATAGTCGGATAAGGTTCCATATCCGCTCACCAGCCAGCAGATAACTTTTAACACTGTGGTTGAATCCAGTGGCAAGATTCCACATAGCTACACAGTCTTCTTCAGATATCGGCGCGAAATCGCAAAGCACCAGTGAAAAAAACGCTGCTCGTTCATCCTGAACTGATTTGACAAGTTTTGCTTTCTTTTCAAAGGAGAATCTATCAAAATCAGGGTTATTTATTTCAGTTGTAACGGTCCAGGCTCTCTGATGACATCCACCTCTGTCTGATGTTGCATAGGCAAGACCCATACCAAAGGCACCTCGTGGATCATAACCAGGAATTTCTAGCCCTTTCGCGTGCACGGCATATCTTTTAGAGTTTTTTCCCAGCTTCTCTGCAGCAAGCCGTACGCCTTCTGCCAAAACATCACCAGCCTTGCCTTTTCTGTAGGCAATGTCACCTATGAGTTTTGACAACTCCTCAGTCTTTCCCCAGCCGATATCGTTTCTGCCTAGATCATCACGACCAAGTGCTCCTTTTTCATATGCTTCAACTGCAAAACCAAGAACACCACCAAGTGAAATCGTATCCATACCAAGTTCATTGCATCGCTCATTGAGAAAGGCTACATCCTCAACACTTTTCACTCCTAGGTTGGAGCCCATAAGTGCAAGGGTTTCATATTCAGGCCCGATGAGAGAGACACCTTTATGTGGTCCTGATTTGATGGATGATTTGTTCCA
>JAUWYM010000149.1 GCA_030615845.1 Thermoplasmatota archaeon
TGTAAATTCAAACGGCTCTATTGCAATTTGCGATCCAAAATGGGATATTACAAATCCAAATCCTTATGAAGATCCAATCTTACATAATGATCCAAGTATTGTTTCACATGATGTTTATACAATCGATGAATCACCTCCTTATCCCTCAATTTCACGATTTTGTATTCCTGATTTTGAAAGACATCGAAGAGTTTTGGTTATTGCAGCCATTATTATTTCAGAGGTCGAATAAGGATTATTAAAATGTTTTTAACGCTACTTTCTACATTTTATTACTAAGATTGCGATTGGTTCATACAACATCTTATTCTAAAAATATTGCGGTTGGTTCATACAACATCTTATTCTAAAAAGATTTTGTAATGTTTAGCGTTTCTTCCACTTCAGACAGATCAGAATGTTTCATAGGTAATTCATAAAAAAATTTGACAATTCATAACGTTGTTTGATTAAAACCCTCTTTTACATTTTCAATGATAACTATTGTTTTTGGTTCGTTATCTCCAGCATGATATTTTTTTGTAACATGCAAATCTGCGATTTGCCCGTCATCTTTAAAGGCGATACCCGTCAGTCCGTCGATAACAGACTTTGCTAAGTTGTCGATATCTGGTCTTTTATCTGAATAGACTTCAGGCATAGGTTTTGTCTTCCAAGTCATCCTTTTTGGTCTTGGCAGATGGAAACGTATTGCAAGACGTATAGCGCCAGTAAGAGGGCGAGAAAACTCTTTTTCCGCCTTTAACTTAACCAGGTTTTCAAATGTAGCAGTAGTTTTTGGAGTATATGTTATCACCTTGCCGTTTCTTGTAGCAAATCTAGGTCTTTGCTTTACTTTGGGAATACCTTTAATTACAAATGATACCATGAAAGATCACGTCCATTGTTACTACATAGATGAAAAAGGTAAAATACGTAGAAATCTTTTAATGTTTGGGCTTGTTGTTCTTTATCGATTATTAATAAGGAGCGCGTTAAATGGGTAAGGAAGTCATCGTCAAGGAAGCAATGAAAACCAATCTTGTGGTCGTAAAACCAACAATTACTGTGTTAGAAGCAGCAAAACGTATGAAAGAAAAAAAAATTGGAAACGTAATTGTTGTAGAAAAAAAACAACCGGTTGGAATACTTACCGAAAGCGATATTTTAAAAAAAGTTGTTGCTGAAGGAAAAAATGCAGGGAAGGTTTTAGTTGAAGAGGTGATGAGTACCCCAGTTGTTGTTGCAAATCCATATATTTCACTTGAGGAAGCCATGAAAACGATGAGTAAATGCAATATTAGACGACTGCCTGTGATTGAAAACGGTGAATTAATCGGTATTATAACACAGAAAGACATCTCAAGAATATCTCCTGTTTTACATGAGATATCACGAGAGTGGTATGACATTACCGTAAGAGATGAATCCTATCTGAAACGTCAGATTTTCTCTGGCAAATGCGAGGATTGCAATACACTCTCTACCACCTTAAGACGAGTAGAGGGTCGGCTGCTTTGTGAGGATTGCATTGATGCGTTGAAATATGAATAATTTTTTAAGTTAATAGGTGAAATAAATGAAGGTTAAAGAGATTATGACAAAAGATGCTATCTCTGTTGATAAGGATGAGGATTTGAAGCATGTTCTTGATCTCATGAAAAAACATGATATTACAAAAATTCCTGTTGTAGAAGATAAAAAAATAATGGGAATTGTCACCGATAATCTCATAGCGTATAAACTAGGGTCGATACGAAAAAGAGGTATTTCTACATCTCGATTGCATGCATCATCAGTTACTGAAAAGGAAATAGAAGCGATTTCTCCAAATACTGATGTTAAAAAGATTTTAAAAATGGTTGGCAAACCCGGCCCGACTATGCTCCCTGTTGTTGAAAAAGGCAAACTTGTTGGAGTTGTTACAAAGGCTGACCTTTTATTTCTTGTCGATAGCAAAAAACCTCTTGATACGGTTATGCAGAGAAATACTCATACAGTTTCACCGGAGGATAGAATCGTTCATGCCCGAAGGGTTATGATAGATGAAAATGTTGCACGTCTTCCTGTTGTTGATCAAGGAAAACTCTCAGGCATAATATCTGATGTTGAAATTGCTTTTGCGTTTGCAAAACTGAAAAGATCCTTCTCTTTAGGACATCAGAAACACAGGCTTGATGAACTGCTCGTAAAAAATGTTATGAAGTCCCCGGTGCTGTGGACAACTCGATCTGTTAGTGTAACTGATGCAGCAAAACTTATGATGAAGCATCATATCGGCTCGCTTCCCGTGATAGAGGATGATATACTCGTCGGAATTGTTACCAGAACTGATCTCTTAAAAACCGTATCGTTATAAAAGATTTAAGTAATGGAGGTAATTCTACTTTATTATGACGTATCACATCCCTTCAGACGAAAAAGTCAGAAAAGCTGTTAAAAAAGTCTTTGAGAAATACCGTACTGTTTCTTCACAACGCAAATTAAAAAAGCTTGTAGAGAAAGAGTTGAAGACGAAGAAAAAAGAGTTTCATGTCAGTGAAAGCAGGCTACGTAATCTTGTTTTAAAAAGTGGTTTAGTACGTATTGAGATATACAGCCGAGAGGGCGATCCTGATAAAATCCTCAATAGATGTCCTGTTTGTAATAATTCATTGAAACGGGTAAAAAATCTTACGATTTGGGGTGGAGAGGTAACTATTGAGTTTCGCTGTTCAAACTGTGGGTATTGGACTGGGAAGAAAAAGAGAATCCCGACACTGTATGTTTTTCATTTGAAAAAATAGTCGCAATTTTTCATGTTGATCATACCCCAGAATTATCAGAGGCGAGTGTTTTATTTGTTATACATAACGAAACGTCTGTATAAAAAACCTTATATAATTACTAAAATAATATATCTATTAAGATTCTGTGATACTTAGTCGATTCATATGAAAAAAATTCACACACTTGCCTTAATTGCGATTATACTAACATCTTCATTAGTTTCATCAAGTATTTTAGCAGACGAAAACCAATCTCATCCCCCATCTATTAGTGCTGATCAATATGAACGGGGATACCGATATAATATCCAGGGATGGATTTATGTCCATATCGAAGGTGGCCCCTATGAACGTGGTTTTCAACATGGATATCTTTTATCAGCTGAAATTGTTGATATGTTGAATCGATGGAGCAACGGTATTCATAATAATCCGAAACTTAAACCTTTCAGTAAACATTTTTCTGAAGAACGGTATAAAAAAGTAGCAAACACGTGGTGGGATTTCTGCATCAGAAATATTTACCGCATGTATTGGGATAAATTTCCTGCAGAATATCAAGAAGAAATCAAAGGAATCGCAGATGGAGTAACATCTAGAGGAGGAACTATTCATGGCCGAAACGTCACCTATAAAGATATTCTCGCCATGAATGAGATGTATGAATTCATGTCTAAACTAACAAGAATGCGTGTTGGCATTCACCCCTTGCGAACATTTCTTCATCAGCTAGAAAACATTGTACCTGAAACAAAATATATCGATGGAGATGCTTTG
>JAUWYM010000169.1 GCA_030615845.1 Thermoplasmatota archaeon
AGAGCACTTGATGTAAAAGAACATGAAGACCGCATTCGTGAGGAGATAAAAAACGGTGGATCACTCGGCAGTGTCCTTAAACTAAAAAAATGGGAAAAGAAAGTAGGATGAAGAAAGTCGTTTTTTTTACTGATCTTAAAAAACTACACGAAGCACTTGTAAGTTTTAATATTCAAAGCTTTGCTGATAAAAAAGTTCCTGTAAAACTCCATATGGGTGAGGATAAAAACAAGTATTTCCCAAGACCTGATTTCGTAAAACATGTTGTTGATGAGCTAAAAAAAGTACCTGCAGATCCTTATCTTTTTGATACAACTGTGGCCTATACTGGATTAAGACATTCAAAAACAGGCTATCTAAAACTTGCCAAGATACATGGATTTACCAAAAAAAAGGTTGGATGTACTGTCGTAATAGATGACTCTGGAATTCCAATAACTGTCGAAGAGAGAGAGTATGACGTTGCAAAACATCTTGTAGAATCAACCCATATTTTTGCTCTTTCTCATATAAAGGGACATGTAGCAACAGGCATGGGTGGTGCCATCAAAAACTTTGGTATGGGCGGCGTTACAAAAGAGACAAAAAGAAAAATGCATCATGGGAGCAGACCCTTCTATCAGAAGGATGCATGCACGTATTGTGGTGTTTGTGCAGAGGTTTGCCCGTTTAATGCAATTGAAGTCAAAGAAGGCAAATGGAAACAAAATATGGGATCATGTTTTGGTTGTGGCGTATGCGTTGACGCATGCAAGAGCAATGCACTAAAGTATAAGGATGCAGATTTTCAATATGTTCTTGCATGTGCAGCAAAGGCATGCGTTCACAATAAAAACGTTATTTATCTTAACGAAGTAAAACGAATAGCGAGAAGCTGTGATTGCGATCCATTTGCAGGACCAATTATCTGTCCAGATATTGGTTACTTGGTATCCGATGATCCTGTTGCAATAGATAAAGCATCACTTGATCTCATTAATGATGTCAAAAAAGATGTTTTTGAAAAAGAAAATAAGATAAGTCCTTTAAAACAAATAAAATATGGTGAGAAGATCAAACTTGGATCTTCCTCATATAAGTTGATCGAGATTTAGGGTTATTTTATTGTTGAACTGCCTACAGGCAAGATTGTTTTTCCAAAGGTTTCGTTCATAACCTGGGCCATCGCTAGATATATTGCGCTTAAACCACAGATGGTACCTTCGAACCCAGCTATCTTTGTGATTAATTGACCAGTTTCTGTTGTGCTGTTAGCAAAATGACCGAGAGCAAGAAGCCAAAACAGTATTGCAAGTGATATGAATACAAACTGTAATGCCTTAGGATGCTTTAAGGTTGAAATAAACATAAGAAACGTGAATAGACCCCACATAAAAAAATATGAACCCATTGCCGTATCGCCGGGACCTTCAAAACCTGAAATAAACTTAGGCATAATAAGCAGGGCAACAAGTGAAAGCCAAAAGAGACCATATGATGTAAATGCAGTTACACCAAAGGTATTTCCCTTCCTATATTCTAAAATTCCAGCGATAACTTGTGCGATACCACCATAGAAAATTCCCATTGCAAGTATCATTGTGCCAAGTACAAAGAATCCTGCATTGTGTAAATTTAATAGTACAGTTGTCATTCCAAAACCCATAAGACCCAGCGGTGCCGGGTTAGCCAATATTTCCTTTTCAGCCATAATTAAATCACGTGAGCGCTGAATAAAAAAACTATTTAAAAATCTATCGAGAAAAATAGATTATTTCCAAAAGATAACGACAAATCCTGTAAGAATCATTGCAATCACGATAAGAATTGCAAGAATTTTAACAGCCCAACTCTTCAATAATTTCTTGTTGATTTTCATATTATTCTTCCTAAATTTCCAAATATTAACTATTAAAAAGAAGTTTGACCTCCAGGATGATAGCCAGATAAAGATGTATCTTCTTTTATTTCTGTTCCTTCAACTTCTAAATAAAACCAATTGAAATGAATAATTTGCCTCTTCTCCTCTGCTTTAACCACGATCTCTTTTTTAATCCTAAAATAACCATCCTCTCCAATCAGAGATTCATTTGGAGGGGCACTTGAACCTTGGGGTAAATATTCTGACAAAGGAATATCTTCACCATTTTCTATCCTCTCGATTATTTTATCTCGATCTGCATTGATCTTTTTTATTAATTGCCCGCTCTCTTTCTTGAATACTGGACCAATTTTTGAATGATCAGGAATAAACGTATATCTTTTTTCAATATTTGGTTCTCCAACAATAAACTTATGATCTATATTAAGATCATAGTTCAATGTTGATTTTATTTCGAATTCGGCCTTTTTTAGTTTGGAAATAATATCTTTTTTTAATACATATGTTGCAATAACTTTTACAGTGGCATTTAGTGCAATACCTTGATCACTTTTCCATGAACGGACTTGTGAGATATAGTTTTTTACAAGATCGTAGGTTCTTTCTGCCTTTTTATCATTTAATATTGGTTCAGGCCACTCAGAAATATGAATGCTATTTTCACCTTCAAACTGTTTATAATTATTATAATAAATCTCCTCTGTTATATGTGGTAAAAACGGTGCAAAAAGCTTGAGTAAACCAAGACCAATTGTATAGAGAGTGTACCGGATGCTATCAACGTTTTTCTTTTCATAAATAGATGGTTTTCTCATTTCTATATAATGATCAGCAACCTCATGCCAAAGGAAATACTCTGTTTCTTTCATTGCCTGCGAGTAGTCAAACATATCCATTTGTTCAGTGCATTTCTTCACAAGTTTGCTATATTTTGAAAGAAACCCTTTGTCGATATCTTGTAGTTCTGTTTCCTCAGGTTTTGAATCTTTTATAACGCTACTAATAAATTGTTGGACATTCCACAGTTTTCTGAGAAGTTTTATACCTCGGACAACATCTTTCTTTCTGAAAG
>JAUWYM010000034.1 GCA_030615845.1 Thermoplasmatota archaeon
CCTGTTGCGTGGACTAGATACAACGGTCTTAGGGGTGGCGATTTTGTTGTGGTCACATCTAACGATACTATTTCAATTCGTTTGCTACCGGAAGGTACGAAAATAGTCAATGGAGAATTAAAAAGGAAGAATGGGGGGAATAACAGATGAATGATGCAATTAAAAGATTTCAAAAAACCGTCTGTCCTGAGATTTCTTTGGATAGTGACAACCTAACGGAAAAATTGATCGCGGAAATCGCAAGACTCAAAGAAGAGATACAGGGATCTTAAACTTAGATATTGCTGATATGACAGCCACGTATGCTATTGAGGAGATGGCAGTACAGAAATGGTTAGAACGGGTGGAGGAGAATTACTGAGTGGTGTGAGGAAATGATAATTATGGGAAAGGTAAGGTACGTGATATGGGATGGGGAGATTTTCTGAACTTTTAAACAGGCGAGTAAAAGTACTGTATCTCGACAACGAAAAAACTAGAGTCGTAAAGGGTCTTTTGGAAGAAGCAAACGATACCTACATCGTAGTTAACGGTGTCGTAATAGGTCTCGGCCAGAATTTCATTAGCTGTATTCCGCAGGGTGGGAGATGATGGCTAAAAAGAAAGTGGAGATGGAATCCTCCAAAGGAGAGAGTTTTGAAAGCAATCTAGAAGAACGTCAAAAGAATGAGGAGAAAAAACCCCAAAAATTAAGAAAACGTGATGAACAGATAGAACAGAAGGGGAGAGATCACGCTGAATACAAAATACAGAAAGACATGGAGATCACGAAAGAAGATGCAATTCTTGAAAACAAGAGATTAGCGGAACTGCGAAGAATACCAAAACCGGTAAAAGAAGTCTTAAAAGTAATGCAGGACGGGATAAATAATTTTTCTGATCCTGATATAATGTTATTGATACAAAAAGAGTTGCAAAGAAAACATATCGGAAATGAAATAGCGTCTTTATTAACGTTTGTTGGTGCTTGTAACAGTAGATTAAAACCCGAATATAGGGCATCATTTGGTGTTAGAGGTGGATCTTCAGAGGGAAAAACAGATATGGTTAAAACTATGTTGTTACATTTTCCTGAAGAGTGGTATATATTCGGAACTCGCTTTACCAGAGCAACAATAGAAGATGACGTTGAAAAAACAGATCTTATAGTAATACTTGAAAAACCAAAAGATAGTGCTGTCGTAGAAGCGTTAAAACAACTAGCTGAAGATGGGTTAAAGATATGGAAGAAAGAAGCAACATCAGATGGCACACATAAATTAAAAGATACAAAATTTATCCCAAGAAAAACATTAATGTATACTACAACTGAAGATGAAGAAGAAAACGAACTTGCAAATCGATTGTTGTTTTTACACATTGAAAAGGATAAGGAAAGATATAAAAAGGTTATAGATAGAGACAACGCATGTGCTGCTTTTCCTGATATTGAAATCGAATTGGATATTAAAAAAGAAGATGATACGTGGATAAAATGTGGGTTAAAACAATTCAACGAAAAATTTGATTACATAACAATACCATATCAAACAATCATACCATTTAGAACCGATACAGCACGACTACAAAGAGACGCAAAACGCTTTAGAAACATAATAAGAACAATAGCATGGATATGCCAAAAACAACGATACAGATATGAATATGGAGGGTACAAAATTTTAGTTGCAGATATGGAAGATTGTGTTTGGGCACACCATCTAACAAAACAAGCATTTTTATATAGCATAGGAGAGAGCACACCCGATTTAGACTTGTTTTATGAAACTACTAAAACTATGGTTGATAAAGAGGGGGAAAATATTTTTAATGATCAAAGCAGGGTGCCCCAGGAAATGATCGGCCTTTCTTATATTGATAGAAGTAAAGTGCAAAAAAAACTTGGTATTACAAATAAAACAGCGAAAAGCAGACAGGAAGCGTTAGAAAATAAAGGATTGATGGAAAGTTTTAGTCCGTATTCACACTCAAGAACATACATTCGGGTTAGTAATTTGGTTGGTAATCACCCATTAATCGGTTGGAAATCGGTTGATATTTTGAACAATCTAAAGAAATATGAAAAAATCATATATGAAAAACACTTTCTAACCTATTCCCAACCTAATTCCAACCTATTACCAACTGGATTACTAACTAAACTTACTACTACTACTCCATATATTGCTACCAAGTTGGAAGAACATGATGAAAAAACATGTAGCAAATTTGAAAAACTATCATATGAAGATGCGTTATCCTGCATATATTCTGAAATTGCTACCAACCTAAAACGAAACGGGCAAGAAGCGATGTATCAAAATGGCAAGTTTGCAACAAAAGAAAAATCGCCAATATTGCAGGAGGTAAAAAAAATAAAAGAATATATCAATAGTTTCAAGGATACGAAAGATTTTTGTTGCACTGAACAGGCACTGTATGATAATTTTACCCCCTCTACTATAACACATCTTCGTGAAAGTAATCAACTGATAATAAACCCCAAAACACAGGGGGTTGAATGGAATGATTAGATATCGTCATTTTGCACCGAAGAAATACAAATGTCGTTATTGCGGTCATTCTCCTTTGGAGATATGGGCTTTTGTATGGATTGAGTATAGAACAAGTAGGGAGAAGTCTACTCCTGTTCTTGTATGTACGGATAAAATGGGAAGAAGTGGTTGTTGCACGTTTTTTGATCCTATGGAGTTTAATCTTACCGTGTTTCATAAAGATTTATTGGAGTTGAAATAAAATGACATTTGGTACTGAATGCAAAAAGATATACAAAAAAACAATGAAAAAGGTGTCATTTCACGATTTATCTGGGGTGATAAAAAATGAAAGAACGACCAAACTGCAGAAAGAGAGTTGACATGCTGTGTGCTGATCATAATTACAATGGTAAAAATTTTGTACAAATAAAAAGTCGTTATCTTATGGTTTTTGTACAAACCATTCAAAAAACCCTGATAAAACCTATCTTTGTACAAAGGGGCTTTTCATATGAAATATAAACTCATACAAGACGGGAGTAGTTTATATGTTACGAGGCTGGATCGAAGAGACAAAAAAATTAAAAAGAAGCAAAACAAGAAGTTGCCCATAGAGCACATACTAATTGGAGAGAAATGCAGAAGTTGCAGGCATTCTGATGAGACGGCAGTATCTGCTGCATTAAAATGCACCATGCATAAGCCCATAACTGCTTTTCGTCATGGGAAATGGGTGTGTTATTCTTTTAGCAGAAAAGGTTTGTAAAAATAAAATGAAGAGGTAAAAAATGAGTAAAAACAAGGTATTCACTGATTTCAACGCCAGCACCCTTGCTGACGTGCTACTCTTTATCAAGAAAGCAGAGGATTTTAGGACCGAACGGCAGAAAGCTCGAAGAGAGAGGGCAAGAAAATGACGAATGAAGTAGAAATAAAAGAAATAAAAATGTTTAAAACAAAATTACGGCGTGATCCACCAAAGGATGAATGGAAAATTAGATATGCCAGGCATCTTAAACTCAAAAGCTTAAATTTCAAAATAGATGTCCTATGTGAGTGGGATCCTGTACAAGAAAAGTATGGGATGTTCACTGATGATTTGAAGTATGGTAGTCATTTGGAGATTATTTATTCTAATAAAACAACTTGTTTTACTGTTAAGAATTTGTATAAATTGGGGGAAAAATGGTATCAGCAACATGGGATACCGATGAAGGATATTGATAACACAATAAAAAAATATTTGGAGACATAGATAAAATGGAAAATAGGAAAGAATATTTGAAAAAAATAAGAGAAGATAGTTTAAAAAAGGCAAGAAAGACAAAACGAGCAGCATGTCCAACTGATGGGTGTGATGGGCAGTTAACAGCTAGAAGTAGTAGTAAGCCACAGGGTCGTGCGAGAGTACATGGCCATTATGTATATTTCCCTGGGAAATGTAAGGTTAGAACCAGGAAATGTGATACGTGTGGTCTTGTTGTTAGAACGGTTGAGTTACCTTTGACTCAATATGATAAAGACATAACATTGATTCATAGACTAAAAGGTATTCTTAGGGAGTACATTGAATCATAGTGGTGGTCTTACCCTATGTCTATTCCCACTCTATTGTATATACAATTTCAGACAAGTTATTTCCCACATTACGCTATGGTAGTTGATGTTAAAAGGTTGTGATAAAGTGAAAGAGAAAATGAATAAAATGGAAAATTAGTGGAGAAATGTTGAATGTCAGAAGAAATTATAATTAAAGGCGAGGGAGATAAAACCAAAAAATTATGGACAGGCATTCTTATATCCCAATGTGTTTTGAGTCCTTTAAATACGCGACAAGAATCACCAGATGATGCAGTTGAAAAACTTGCTGAGAGAATTAACAGATATGGTTTTGAGGCAACCAGAGCAGTGTGGGCCATTAAAAACAATGGAAAGTTTGAGGTGTTTGCAGGAGGATTGAGACTTAAAGCTGCTGAAAAAGCAGAATCCAAAGTTTCTGTTTTAGAGCATATCGGTTATACGGAAGATGAAATTGTTGCTCTCTCCGATAAAGACAATGAAGATGATGAGTATCATACTAGAGTCTCGCCTGTTGAGGTTTGGGCTAGTTATGCCAGGCTTAGGGATATGGGTTGGACCCAGGAGAGAATTGCAGATGCAACGGGAGTAGAACGGTCTACTGTTAGCAGACGGTTAAAACTACATGGCGAACTATCAGATGATGTAAAAGAAAGTGTGCGTCAGGAATTAATTGATGAAGGACACGTACGTGAAGTAGTGGAGTTGTGTGTTGACGCACATTTGTCTACTTGGCTTACAACAGAAGAGGCACGTCAAGAATTGATTGACAAGGCGATTATTCAAAAGAGGAAAAGTGGCGGTAAATCTACTAAGGCGGTTCGTAAAGATGTTAAAGCAATGCAGTCTTTGATAGATAAAGTAGATGGAATTTACAATTCCTTCCAAGATGTTGAAAAGCTATATGAATTTAAGGATACAAAAAAAGGGACAACCATTGAAGAAAAAAAATACAATGCACGGGGAGAATTTTTAAAAGAATTAAAGAAAAATGAGGTTAGAACGCAGATTGATGTAGCCTTTTATGCTAAGGAGATAAAAGAAAAAATTTCCAAAAGTTTGCGGGAGTATAAAGATTTTATTGATAAAAAAAGCAGCGATGCTGATAAGGAAACTGAAAAACAGGAGAAGATGGCTATAATTAGAAGTAAATTTCTGAATACAGAAGGCGTAGGGGCGATTAAAAATTTGGAAGACAAATCTGTCAAATTGGTTTTTACAGATCATCCTTACGGCAAGGGATATCAGTCTAACATGAGATGGATGAATGAAAAAAAGAAAAAGATCGAAGGAGACACCGAACAGGAAGCATTAAAACTGGTTGATGGGCTTTTAAAGGAGGTAAAAACCAAACTTATGGATGATGCACACTTGCTGATTTTTACAGATGACAAGCAATTATGCAACATTAGGAAATTGCTCGTCAAAAATGGGTATTCCTTCAAAGGCGAGCTAATATGGGTTAATGAGGAGCATGGTACGGGGGACATCGAAGGTTCTTTTGCCCCTCAGCACAAATATGTGGTTCATGCGACACAGGGGAGACCAATCGTTTCGCCAAGAAAACCGACAGTGTTTCAGGTAGTCCGTGAGCATGGCGCAAGTCCGGAACTTCATCCAACAGAAAAACCGTTATTCCTGTTGAGGGAGATAATAGAATCGACAACCGGTAAAGGCGAACTCGTAATCGATCCTTTTGCAGGGATTGCGTCAACCCTTGTGGCGGCCCATGAATTAGAACGTGAATATTGGGGTTGTGAGATAGATAAAGAATATTGGGAAGAGGGAATAGCCCGT
The DNA here is from genome assembly GCA_030615845.1 of Thermoplasmatota archaeon. Lineage (GTDB taxonomy): Archaea > Thermoplasmatota > E2 > DHVEG-1 > DHVEG-1 > JAUWYM01. The sequence continues at coordinate 5,853 of JAUWYM010000034.1, forward strand.
TTGGAAGGATTGGTAACAAAAGATGAGTAATCAAGAATGATGAGGGTAAATTGATCCCCTTAATCAAAAAAGAAAGGTGATAAAAAACAAAGTATTACGCTAGTGGTAATATGAGCCGAGGCATTGGTAAAATTCAACGTAAAATCATTGATGCAATTAATTGGTATAAGGAAAATAAAAATCATTATTATGAAAAAACAGCAGGTGGGCTTCCTATAGGAGAATTAATGTATTGTGTTTACTACGGTAATGATTATTGGGATAGAATAGAGAGCAATTGTGAACCGTATGAAGAAGGTCTTCGGGAAAGAACTTATGGTAAACTAACCAACTCGCAAAAGCAAGTGATATGGCGTGCTGTTAGATCATTAGTAAAACGTGGTTTGATTACGAAACAGAGACATGAGGGAGAAGGTGGTATAAAATATGGCAGTTACTGGGATACAATTAGGTTAAAGGTTTAGTTGATTGTAATTCTGCAATCAACTAAATACTTAAATGGTGATTTAATGGTTGAACTCCCTGGGTGGTTCTAAGATGGATGAAATATTAAAATCAGAGCAAAATCGAAGTATTAAGTTAGTTATGGAGGCGGAAAAATGAATAACAATTTCAAAGGAACGATTCATAAATCGTTTGTTGGTAAACTTGAGAAATGGGTTCTTGAAAACTATGATGTCGGAGACGAAATAATTTCAAAAGACATCAAAGAACGGTTCTACAAAGAACATAAGGATGAAGCCGGAGTCAAAGAACTCGAAGAATTGATAACCAATGCTAAGAACTGGAAAGAGAAAAAACCATACAAGAAAGAATTAAAGAAGATAGTACACAGGCACTCATGTCATACTGACAAAATTAGTTTTATTAAATCACATTTATTCCTTAAAGGAATGGCAAAAAAGATACCGCATAATGTCCATTTAGGAGAACCAGAATTAACATTTAAAGAAGTAGAAGCAAAGTTCATAAAGATGTGGGATAAACGGCTACAAATTAATGGCGAACCTTACAACGAATCTTATCGTGGTGAAATAATGTTGATTACAAAGGCGAGTAGAGACGTTTATGGATGGGGGGCACGTTTTATTAAAAATTACCCATTAAATTCTTTATTATATGTTGGTCCTGGATGTTGTTGTGGACATCCTAATAGGGTCAGATTGACATCAAAGAAACAACCAGTTTTAAAAGAGGTTTGGAGACATCGTTGGCATGGTGACGAAAACAACGACCAATCATATTTTATTACTGTTGAAGTTGGAAATGAATAAAAAAGGTAATAAAAATGAGTAAGGGCCTAGGCAAAATAGAGAGAAGGATATTGGAAGTTTTAAAATGGCAAAGGAAAGAGGTGATATGAATGATGACATCTGAACGGAGGCACTCCCTGTCAAAGGAGAGAAAAAGTTGCAGAGCACGAATTCTGAGGATGTTAAAGAAAAAAAAAATCACCATAGAAGAGTTATCGACACTGTACCAGGAGGAAGATGTCTTTCTTTTCAAAGGGCACGCAAAAGAATTGTACATAATAACGCTATTAAAAGGGAATGCCATAGATATGTTGGTTGCAAATGTTCAAAATTGGTCATCACTTCATAGAAAAATTATCAAGAGGACTGTCGATAGGGAAGGCTGCACATTGGAAGAATTTGGAAAACGAAAATTACATAAAGATGTTAGAATTGAACTTGATAAAATGATTCAAAATGAAAAGGAGCAAAATAAAAAACCAGTTTCAGACATTGTAAGGGAGAATGAAACGA
>JAUWYM010000059.1 GCA_030615845.1 Thermoplasmatota archaeon
AATCAATTTTCATGTGCTTCATGTTATATTTGTGAGTTTTATTTTACTTCTATTATTGCCATTCCTGGTGTTATGATGTTCATGGGGTCTGATATTATACTGTTGGATCTTCCTGGACTTATTGAAGGTGCTTCTGAGGGAAGGGGTAGGGGCAGAGAGGTTCTATCTGCTATTAGAAATGTTGATTTGATAATACTTATGATTGATGCGCAGCACTTGGATCATCTCGACATCATTGAGAGAGAGCTTTATGGTGCTGGTCTTCGGTTAAATCAAAGAACTCCTGATGTTGTTGTTACAAAAAAAGAACAAGGCGGCATTACCATAAATTCAACAACAAAACTTACGTATTTAAATGAAAATGTTATAAAATCAATTGCTTCTGAATTTGTGATAAATGCTGATATTACAATACGTGAAGATATCACAGAAGATCAATTGATTGATTCGTTTTCTCAAAATAGAGTGTATGTTCCAACAATGGTTGTTATCAATAAAAAAGATCTTGCTGATAAGAGAACATTGGATAACGTTGTAACAAAGATTAAAGAAAAAAGGCTGCATGTTCTTACAATTTCTGCGACAAGTGGTGAAGGATTAGATACACTTAGAGAAGAGATTTTTTCTCAATTAAAACTCATACGGATTTATATGAAGCCTGTTGGAAAGCAAATAGATTACGATGAACCCTTGATTCTAAGAGAGAGTGATAAGGTGGAAGATGTATGTAGAAAACTTCATCGAGATTTTCAAAGAAAATTCAGATATGCATCGGTTTCCGGACCTTCTGCAAAGCATTCTACCCAAAAAGTTGGTTTAGATCACAAATTAAAAGACGAGGACGTGTTGACAATAGTGATTTGGAGATAATTTTTCATAAAATAGTCCTTTATAGATTGTATCATTTATCTAATCAGTTCATTAGCTACTTTAGCAATATGTTTTGCATTCAACCCATATTTTTCAAACAAGTCAGCAGGTTCTCCAGACTCGCAAAATATGTCTTTTACACCCATTCTTCTAAATCTACAAGGGAGACCTTCTTCTGCAAGTATTTCTGAGACAGCGCCTCCGAGTCCACCAATAATAGAATGTTCCTCAGCAGTTAGAATTGCATTTGTTTCTTTTGCACATTTAAGAACAAGTTTTTTATCAATCGGTTTTATGGTATGCATATCAATAACTCGTGCGTTTATTCCTTCTTTTGAAAGTATTTTTCTTGCATCGAGAACGTGATCAACCATGGTGCCACAGGCAATGAAACTCACGTCTTCCCCATCCTTGGTTATCATTCCTTTACCAATGGAAATATCCTTTAATTCCTCTTTTTTATAAATTAATGGAGTTGAGGCACGGCCTATTCGTGCATACATAGGTCCCTTGTTTGTTGCCATAAGCTCGACAATTCTTCTTGTCTGCGTCGCATCGCTTGGGGCAAAAACTGTCATATTAGGAAGCACTCTCATAAGGGCAAGATCTTCGGTCATCTGATGACTCGCACCATCCTTACCCACACTGATACCACCATGGGTCGCAAAGATCTTTACATTCGCATTTGAATAGGCAACATCCATACGAATCTGGTCATATACTCTACCAGTTGCGAATACTGCAAATGTGCTCACAAAAGGGATTTTTCCACAGGATGCAAGTCCTGCAGCAGTAGAAATCATATTGGCCTCTGCAATACCCATTTCAAAAAACCGTTCTGGATATTTTTTGGCAAACAGTATAGTCTTTGTTGATTTCGAAAGATCTGCATCTAATACTACAAGATTAGGATGTTTTTTACCGAGCTCTATAAGAGTTTCTCCATATGCACTCCTTGGATTTACCATTTCTTTGCCCACTATGAAGCCTCCAGTCTTCGCTGTAACACGTCAAATTCACGCATCGCGAGTTTGTACTCCATTTCATTTGGAGGTACACCATGAAAATCAACGTTGTTTTCCATAAAAGAGACGCCTTTTCCTTTTACGGTATTCAGTATAATCATGGATGGCTGGTTTTTATGTTCATCAGCCTTTAGAAGTGCATCAATAATTTGACCTATATCATGCCCATCAATTTCAATGACATGCCATCCAAAAGAACTCCATCGATCACGTACTGATTCAAGCCGTAAAACATCTTCGGTGTTCCCATCAATCTGTAAAAAATTTCTGTCAAGAAGAGCAGTAAGATTATCAAATTTATAATGAGATGCAACAGCTGCTGCCTCCCAAATCTGCCCCTCATCTGTTTCACCATCACCAAGCATTACATAGACGTTGTACTTTTTATCATCAGCCTTCCCAGCAAGCGCAACACCATTTGCAAATGAGAGACCATGACCAAGTGAGCCAGTAGATGCTTCAACTCCTGGAACATAAAGGGAAACAGGATGACCCTGTAGCATACAGTTTACTTCTCGTAGTCCTTTTAATTCTTTCACATCAAAATAGCCACATTCAGCAAGAACTGCATAAAGAGTAGGAGCAGCATGGCCTTTACTGAGAATGAAACGATCTCTGTTTGGATCTTCAGGTTTTTTTGGATTATGTCTCATGTGATGAAAATACAACGCAACAATTGCATCAACAGCAGAAAGTGAACCACCAGGATGCCCAGATTTAGCTCTATAAAGCATCTCAATGACATGTTTTCTAATTTTCACTGCAGTCACGTTTAATTTTTTGATAACCTCATCATCGTATGGCTTCAATATCATGCCCCACCCATTAATAAGTCAATGGAAACAACCCCCGAATGCTTTTTTATGTAAAAATAGTTTGTGTAAAAATTAATGTCTCTTGCCTACTTAAAGTACTACCTAAGCTTCAAAAATAATATTTATCATATGGCTTCATTATTGTCTTATTTTTTTCTTATGAAATCGAGATATGTTATAGAGATCTTGATAAATTTCAGGTCTAATATCTCTCAGTACAGGTCTGTTTGCCCGAGCAGTTTTAAGTTCTTTTAGATTAATATCATATGTTATGATACTTTCTTTAAAGTAGGGCGCTTTTACAAGTAACTTACCTAAAGGATCATATATCTGAGATCCACCCCATAGAATAAGGTCCTCTTGTGATCCAACAATATTTGCATATACCAAAAAAGTGGTATTTTCTATTGCTCTTGCAGGAAGTAATGTTTCAAAATATTTCCTTGTAGTCGAGGGTGATGCTGATATACATATCAAGATATCTGCTCCTTGGAGAGAAAGTGCTTTAGTTATCTCTGGAAAGAAGAGGTCATAACAAATAAATATACCAATTTTCCCAAATTTTGTTTTAAAAACGTTTGATTCTTCCCCTTCATCAAAAAAGATTTTTTCTTCAAAAGGTCCAAACGTGATTAGAAACCGCTTGTTGTAATGATCTACTTTTCCATTTGGATGAATCAAAATCGCAGAATTATATATAAGACCTTCAACTTTCCCATCTTTTAATGGCATCCCAAATACTATGTAGCATTTCTTTTCTTTTGCAATTTTTTTCATCTGTTTTATAGAAGGACCATTTCTAGCTTCTGCAAGATTTCTAAATTCATCTTTGCATGGATATCCAGATAGAAACATTTCTCCAAAAACGTAGAAATCTGCCTTTGTTTTTCTGATATAGTTCTCCATTGTTTTTAGGTTGGATTTTTTATCTGCAATTTTTGGTCTTGCTGATACTAGTGCTATTTTCATATGAGCAACTAAATCATCGATATGTACAATAGGTGATATAATATTTGTTGATGTGGTGATGGTTGACTTTCAAAATTTGCAAAAATTCTACAAAAATGAGGAAAAATATATATACTATGAACTATAAAACTAGTAACATGTAAGAGTCTAGGGGGGATCTCTTGAATATTGTGACAGTAAATGATTTATCAATGGCGATCGAAGAGAAGTTAGATATTGATGCACTCAAGGCAAAGAAATATGCAAACATCGTCATGGATTTTTTTGGGTTTGAAGACCGTATTATTGATAATGCTTTAGAACAAAAAGATAGGCAGCTGTTTTACATGCTTGAAGCACAGGGGTTACTTCATACTGAGAGAGAAAATATACTGCTTTCTAATGGACGGCAATGGCGGATTCATTATTGGCTCCTTGCAAAAAATACAATTCTTCGATATTCAAACAATCAATGGATAAGCACAAAAAATAAAATCAGCCAACCGCCTCAACATGACACCGTTTATTCCTATCTCTCAAAAGATATGTGGACGACACGAAAAAACTCATCTATGTAGCTACAATTTCTTTTTTGGAGATTTTTCTTTTCCGTAACAACTAGAAAAATAGAGAAAAGAATCTCTACATTGCAAATTTTTAAGTAAGAGGTCTCTATCATACTTGTCTTTGTATGAAGTTAGATATTGAAATAGCTCGATCTATTAAACTTAAACCTATTGAAGAAATTGCTGCAAAAGCGGGAATCAAAGAAGATGAGTTTACTTGCTGGGGTAGCTACAAAGCAAAGGTTTCATTAGATGTCTTAAATAGAACTCAACAAAACAAAACCGGGAAATTAATCCTTGTTACCACCATCAATCCTACTCCTAGCGGGGAGGGAAAAACAACAGTTACAATAGGACTTGCTCAAGCACTCACTCTTTTGGGAAAAAAAACAATGCTTGCAATTCGAGAACCCTCGCTTGGTCCTATAATGGGAATGAAAGGCGGTGCAACAGGCGGTGGATATTCACAGGTGCTTCCTATGGAGGATATCAACCTGCATTTCACCGGAGACATGCATGCGATTACTAGTGCACATAATCTCTTGGCAAGTCTTCTTGATAATCATATTCATCATGGGGATCTCTTTCATATTGACCCGCGATATATTGTTTGGCCAAGGGTACTTGACATTAGTGATAGAGCGCTGCGGAATACTGTTATCGGGCTTGGGGGCCCCTTGGATGGTGTTCCTCATGAGGTTGAATTTGCTATAACTCCTGCATCTGAAATAATGGCGATTCTGTGTCTCTCCAAAGATGTAAATGATTTAAAGAAGCGACTTGGGAAAATAATTGTTGCCTATACCTATGATAATAAGCCGATAACGGCAGGGGATTTAAAGGCAGTAGGTGCGATGACTGTTCTTTTAAAGGATGCCATCATGCCCAATCTTGTTCAAACAATAGAAGGCGTCCCTGCGTTTGTTCATGGTGGGCCTTTTGCAAATATTGCCCATGGAACAAACAGCCTTATTGCTACGACAATGGGTCTACGGCTTGCTGATTATTTCGTGACAGAAGCTGGTTTTGGTTCAGATCTTGGTGCAGAGAAATTCTTTGATATCGTCTGTCGAACAGGAGATTTAAAGCCTGATGCTGTCGTCCTTCTTGTAAGCGTGAGAGCTTTAAAAAGAAACGGCGAGGGCGACGACATTAATGCATTAAAAAAAGGACTATGTAATCTTGAAAAACATCTTGAAAATATTTCTTTCTATGGTATTCCTGTTATTGTTGCAATCAATCGTTTTATTGATGATACCGATGAAGAAATTGATGTCATTGAAAACTTTTGTAAAACAAAAAATCTACCAGTGGCAGTTGCTGACGTCTGGGAAAAGGGTGGAGAAGGTGGAATTGAACTCGCTGGGAAACTAGTGGATTTAATACATAATAATCCGTCAGACTTTCACTATCTCTACGATCTCGATATCTCTGTTAAAGAAAAAATTGAAACGATTGCTAAAAAAATTTATGGCGCTGGAAGGGTTGTTTATACTGTTGCTGCAGAAAAAGATATTAAACTGTGTGAAGAACTGAGGCTTGATAAACTTCCGATATGTATTGCCAAGACGCCGTATTCTCTCTCTGATGATCCGCAGCTTCTTGGAAGGCCTTCTGGTTTTAAAATTACAGTACGTGAGATAAAATTTTCTGCTGGTGCTGGGTTTTTAGTGCCAATGACTGGTAAAATTACGACAATGCCAGGACTACCCCCTAAACCAACATCAGAAACAATAGATATTGATGATAACGGCGATGTTACTGGGCTGTATTAAGAGACATATTGGTTCTTATCCG
>JAUWYM010000073.1 GCA_030615845.1 Thermoplasmatota archaeon
TATTCAATCCGCAGAAGACGAGAGTGCCTCAAATGCAACAGACGATTCACCACCTACGAATATATCGAAATGACACCAATATATGTAATAAAAAAAGACGGCAGAAGAGAAAAATTTGAAAGAAACAAAATCAAAAACGGACTTCTCAAAGCACTTGAAAAACGCCCAATAAGCCACGAAAAAATCGAAAAAATACTTGATACCATCGAAGAAAAAATAAGAAGATATGGAAAAGAAGAAATTGAAAGCAAAACCATAGGAGAATACGTCATGGATGCCCTCAAAGAAACAGATCACGTCGCATACATACGCTTCGCATCTGTCTACCGGTCATTCACAGACGTTACCTCATTTGAAAAAGAAGTTAAAGATTTAATAGAACAATACAGCGGAGAGATAAAAAAATGATACGAAAAATAAGAAAAAGAGACGGAACAGTTGCAGATTTCAACCCTATAAAAATCACCAATGCTATTTGGAAGGCAGCGCAGGCAGTTGGCGGAAAGGACCATAGGAAGGCAGCAGAACTCACTGACAGGGTAATGGAATTCCTTGGAAAAAAACTAAAACGCGGTGAAATTCCAACAGTAGAACAGGTTCAAGATGCTGTTGAAAAAATCCTTGTAGAAGAAGGACATGCTAAAACTGCGAAAGCTTACATTCTCTACAGAAAACAACATCAAGATATGCGTGAAGTTGCTGGACTTCTCAAAGACATCGATGTCATCGATGACTATCTCAGCATGATGGATTGGAAAGTCCAAGAAAATAGCAATATGAGCTACTCTCTTCAAGGATTAAATGTCTATGCAACAGAAAACATTATCTCTCATTATTGGCTAAATAAGATATATCCTCCAGAAATAGGAGAGGCACATTCCAATGGAAAGTATCACATTCACGATCTTGGCACACTCGGCGCGTATTGCGTGGGGTGGGATCTAAAAGACATACTCTTATTAGGATTCAAAGGGGTCGCAGGGAAAATAGAAAGTAAACCAGCAAAACACTTTGGAACTGCACTAATGCAAATTGTAAACTACCTATATACCCTGCAAGGTGAAGCAGCAGGTGCACAAGCACTCTCTAACTTTGACTCATTGTTGGCGCCATTCATCAGATATGACAGGTTAAAGTATAAAGAAGTGCAACAGGAGATGCAGAAATTCTTATTTAATATGAATGTCCCTACAAGAGTCGGCTTCCAGTCGCCATTCTCGAATTGTACTCTAGATCTCACTGTTCCTAGTTATATGACAGACGAACCTGTAATAATTGGTGGGGAACTAAAAGATGATAATTACATTGATTTTGTAGATGAAATGAACATGATCAATCAGGCTTTCGCAGAAGTCATGTTGGAAGGTGATGCTAAAGGTCGTCCGATGACGTTTCCAATCCCAACTTATAACATCACTAAGGATTTTAACTGGAACAATGATGGACTTGACCCTATCTGGAAAATGACAGCAAAATATGGTGTACCATACTTTAGTAATTTCATCAACAGTGATATGAAACCGGAAGATGCACGCAGTATGTGTTGCCGTCTCCGTCTCTCAAATAGAGAACTTCGCAAGAGGGGTGGTGGTTTGTTTGGTGCAAACCCCAAGACTGGATCCATTGGTGTTGTAACTATAAATATGCCTCAAATAGGCTACCTGGCTAAAGACGATAATGATTTCTTTGAAAGATTGGATCAATTAATGGAACTAGCAAAACAAAGCCTGATTATAAAACGAGAAATAATAGAAAATCTTACTTCTAGTGGGCTACATCCATATTCCAAGTTTTACCTGAATGACGTGAAAAAAACCTTTGGAGAGTACTGGAAGAATCATTTTTCTACTATTGGTCTGATTGGTATGAATGATGCACTACTCAATTTTATGAATAAGAGTATTGGTGATCCTGAGGGTAAAAAATTCGCAGAAAAAGTACTTGATCATATGCGAGATAAAATAGCAGACTATCAGGAGGAAACTGGCGATATTTTTAATCTAGAAGCAACACCTGCAGAAGGTGCGTCATACAGATTGAGTCGTGTTGACAAGGCACAATATCCTGATATTCGTACATATAATCAGGAATTCTACGGTAACGGTGGAAAAGTGGAACCTTACTATACCAATTCTACACAACTGCCTGTAGGGTACACTACTGATGTATTTGAAGCACTTGATTTACAGGATTCATTACAATCAAAATATACTGGTGGTACTGTTTTGCACATCTTTCTTGGCGAGGAGGAACCCTCTCCGACAGCAACTAAAAAACTTGTACGAAAGGTGGCAGAAAACTATTCTTTACCTTACTATACGATTACACCGACCTTCAGTGTTTGCCCCGATCATGGGTATATGGCAGGTGAACACAGGTATTGCCCGACATGTAAAACTAATAATAAAACCACTGAGTGCGAGGTATATTCAAGGGTTGTAGGCTATCTCCGTCCCGTTAATCAGTGGAACAGAGGCAAACAACAGGAGTTCACCGACAGAAAAACATTTGACATGATGCAAAAAGTAATGGTTACAAAATGAAAATCGGAGGGTTTCAAAAAACATCGCTTTTAGATTATCCTGATCGGATTAGTGCAATAGTTTGGACTGTTGGCTGTAATTTCAAGTGTCCCTTCTGTTATAATAAGAATCTTGTCGATGGTAACGTGGAATTAATTCCTGAAGATGAGATTCTTTCTTTTCTTAAAAAACGAAAAGGAATGCTGGAGGCCCTTTCTATTTCTGGTGGGGAACCATTTTTACAAAAAGATATCGCAGATTTTACAGCGAAAGTAAAAAAACTTGGGTATCTTGTAAAGATCGATACGAATGGTATGTATCCTGAGAAACTTAAAGAGCTTATTGACAATAAACTTGTTGATTATATCGCTATGGATGTGAAAGCCCCTAAAGACAAATACAATACGTTAGCCGGTGTAAAGGTTGATATTTCCAATATTGAAAAATCCATTGATATCATAAAAAAAAGTGCACCTGATTATGAGTTTAAAACAACATTTGTTCCTGACTTGCTGAAAAAAGAAGATATCATAAAGATTGCTAAATGGTTAGAAGGATCTGAAACATATTTTCTTCAGCAGTTTAAAGCAAATACTCCTTTGATTTCTTCTGCGTTGGAAAAGATAACACCGTATCCTAAAGAGTATATCGTTGAAACGTTTGAAGAGATAAAACCATATTTTAAAAAATGTGAAACGCGAGGAGTTTAAAAACATACATATTTGTTAAACATATACTGCTTTAAAAAGTGAGGTAAAAGATAGCATTAAGATACAATAAATACTATGTGTTGGTTAACAGATGATTTATATGGATTATGAATTAGCAATAATAGGAGCGGGCCCTGCTGGGTACTCCGCAGGTATTTATGCCACGAGATCTGGCATAAAAACAGTAGTTTTTGATAAAAGCGGCGGTGGAGGGCTTGCATTGCTTTCCCCAAACATTGAAAACTATGCAGGATTTGAATCCATCTCAGGCACTGAACTTATGGAGAAGATGAAACAACATGCTAGTAAATATGTTGATATTCATTTTTATGAAGAAGTTAAAGAGATAGTGAAAAAGAATAATAGATTTAACATTGAAACAGTAAAAACAAAATACACGGTTGGTGCGGTTCTCTTTTGCACAGGAACTGAACATAGAAAACTTAACGCTCCTGGAGAGGTAGAGTTGCAAGGAAAAGGTGTTTCATACTGTGCCACTTGTGATGGTTTCTTTTTTAAAGGAAAAAAAGTAGCAGTTGTCGGTGGTGGGAATTCTGCGTTAATAGAAGCTGTATTTCTAAAACAGATTGGTTGTGAAGAAGTCTATCTTATTCATAGAAGAGATCAACTTCGTGCAGAACAGGCATATGAAGATGAAGCACGAGAAAAACAAGTTCAAATATTGTTTAATAAAGTTGTTGAAAAAATAGGTGGAGCAGAGAAGGTTGGATATCTCGATCTCAAAGATACGGCAGATGATGAGAGATCAAAGCTTGATGTCGATGGTGTCTTTATTTCAGTTGGTGAGATGCCGCAAAACAAGCTTGCAAAGAAAATGAAAGTTAAGCTTGATAAACAAGGATATATTGTTACTGATAAACAACAAAGAACAAATGTAAAAGGAGTATATGCCGCAGGTGATATTACTGGTGGGTTGCGACAGGTTGTTACCGCATGTGCTGAGGGAGCAATAGCGGCACTTAGTTCAACAGAGGTTTTAGGTAAAAAATATCCGTATTAAAACCATAATCTTAGTGCAATGTCTTAATCTGCTCAATTTTCTTGTTTTTTATAAGTTTCACTAGTCTTTCTCCACTTTTTTTAACATTTTTACTGATCTCACCAGACATTGTTTCTGGCTGTATTCCAATAAACGTTATGTTTTCTACATACTGCCCAAGATAGTTCATCAAAACAGAAATGGGAATACCATGAGTACTGATATGCATCACACCAATTTTTTCCTTTGGAACAATTCGTATCTCACCGGGATTCAAACTCATCTCAACCGCATCGATAATAATTAGGTTTTTTGGGTTGTGTTGTTTAACAATAGAAGTAAAGTTTTCTGGTACGGTTCCACAATCCAACACAACCAAGTCACATTCTTCTTGCTTAAACTTGTCAGAAATATATGGCCCTATTGCATCATCTCCACCGTCTCTATTTCCAATGCACATAATGAGATAATCTGCTCTATTTCCTTCTGAGTCATTCATTGTTTTGCACCTCTCTTTTTGTGTAATATAGAAAATATGAACAACAAAAGCCATATTGTCCCTGAAAAAAGATCAGCAGTAAATGAAAGCCAGTAACGCATTGTGAAAAATGTTGCTGCTAGAATGTAAAGTCCGATTGTTGTTAATCCTGCAGTATAAATATTGGTAGAGTCGCCACGCCATACATCTCGAAGTAACGGTAAAAGTATGAAACCGAAGAGAAAACCAACAACTGCAATTACAATATCCTGCCACATATGTCTTTTGTGAAACAAAAAAGATTCATAAAGCTACTGGTAAAAATCAGTTTATCAAGTTTTTTTCCAGAATTCCTCTTGCGGCAATGATGCCTGTCGCAGCAGATGCAACAATGCCTCTGGAAAGACCAGCGCCATCTCCAGCTACAAAAAAGTTCTCCATACTGCTCTCCAGATTATTATTGACGATGAAACGCATTGAAGAAAACTTTATTTCAGGAGCATACAGCAACGTAGAATCAGAAGCCACTCCAGGTATCACCTCATCGAGTTTTTCAAGACCTTCCAAGATATTTGTGACAATTCGATGCGGCAACGCCATAGATATATCTCCAGGTGTCGCATTCTTTAACGTGGGTTTTACAAATGATTTTTCTATTCTTTCCCCCGTTGAACGCCGTCCTTTTTTCAAATCTTCTAATCGTTGAACAATAGGCATTTTTCCAC
>JAUWYM010000118.1 GCA_030615845.1 Thermoplasmatota archaeon
TGCAGCATGCAAAGCAGAGGCTATGGTATCATTCTCTTCTCCGAAGATCTTCTTATTATTAAAATAAAACGAAATTTCCTTCTTTTTTTTAAAATCTATAATAGGATGACTCCTTATTCGCAATGCCTGCCTCATGAAACTGAAATACAGAAACCCTTTAAAAATCATTATCTAACGTGTATACGTCATTTAATTTGTACATCTTTTATCGGATGATGTCTTTGAGCAAGTTTACGGATCATGTTGATGTTTCGTCCGCCTTTCCCAATCAGTTTTGATTTATCTCGAGGGCTCACCTCTATTCGTACACGTACCATACTAGAGTTTTCATCTCCCTCAATTATAATGTTATTTATCTGGTATGGTTTACAGAGATTTCTGATGAATCGTTCTTTATCATCGTCAAATTCAACAAATTTAATGTTTTTCTTAAAAAGAGTACGTAATTTCTCTAAGTTTTTCGCCTTGCTTCCAATGGCAATGCCTAGCTGTCCTTTCTCGACAACAAATATTATCCGGTCATCTTCTACAAGGCAATCTTTGATGTTTGCTTTAGAGTACTTACTTGCCATATTTATGTATTGCACGGTCTCGTTAGAAAAAGTAATTTCTGACATAATTCTCTATTTTCCTTTCTTGACTAGCTGCAATATACTGGATTCACCTTCATCGATCACTGCAAAAGCAGAAACTGCAAAGTTTTTGCCACATGTATATCCAAGTTCTACACCGTTAGAAGTATATCTATAGATTGGTACTTTTTTTTCTTTTGCCATCGTACTAAGTTCTGTATCATATGGACAGTTATTTGCCATGATAATAAGTTTTGCACTGCTATTTTTTAATGATGTCTTTGTTTGTTTTTCACCTATTTTCACTGTTCCTTTTTTTACTACATCTTTTAACGCTTTGTTTACGTCTACCATCTATTTCCCCTTCTTCTTTTTTGGTTTACCAAGCCCCATGACAAGCTCAACAGCACCTGTACCAAGATTTACAGGTTGTCCAACAATTATGTTTTCTGCCACACCATTTAAGACATCGTTTTCTCCTCTCTGACTGGCAAGAAGCAGATGATTCACCGTGATTTCAAATGCTGCTCTTGAAAGTACTGAGGTTTTTTCACCGCTCACACCATGCCGGCCTATTGCTCTTACTGTTCCATCTGCAGTCATCACATCTGCAACAAGCATAATGTGTCTGATATCTACATTCAGTCCTTGTTCTGAGAGCGTATTGTGCGCTTCTTGAATGATCATGTTTCGTGCTGCTTCTATTCCAAGCTCCCTGGCAACAGCATGAATATCATTTGTTGAAGTCCTGTAGGGATCGACACCTTCGATTTCTAGAACCTCTGTAAGATTACTGCCTTCGCTATAGATGACGTATCCTTCATTTGGTTCTTTTCTTATAATGACTCGTTTTATTCCATCGATACCTTTGATTTTTAATTTTTTCAGTGTTTCATTTACGTTCTGAAGATTCATATAACCAGGTTCATCAAGTGTTACTTTAATTGCACCTTTTTCAATTTTTGCATCGATCTTCCGAGCTGATTGTATACTCTCTAATAGTTCATCAAGTGTTAATCCTTTTTTCTCCATTGTCTTTTTGTTTGGTTTGATATAGATAACGATGTTGATTAAATCCATTTCAATATCTGCTACATCAGTAAGTCTGGTAATTTCTATTTTATTGGCAATTTCTTTTGAAAGATCAGGATTTAGCTTATATTCATCTCTCAGATAGATCGTCATCATGGGAGTTGATGGAATGGATCGCGCATCAACAATCTCTATAAGCCGAGGAAGCCCTAAGGTAACGTTAATTTCTGCGACTCCTGCATAGTGGAATGTTCTCATCGTCATTTGTGTTCCTGGTTCTCCAATGCTTTGTGCACTCACCATGCCGCAGGCTTCTGTAGGGTCAACAAGGTTTTTCGTATACTCCAGAAATACTTTATCGACGATTTTTTTTATTTTCGATTCAAGTGTTTTATCTCTTGCAATTCTTTCTATAATGCTATCAATTATGTGTCTTGGGAGGAATCTATCTTTTAAAATTTTATTTATTTCTTCCCGTATCTTTTTATATTCTTCAGATTCCTCTTTTTCTTTTGGTGGCGGAGGAATCATTTTTATTTCTTTTAATTCTTCTTTTTTAGCAGTTTTTTTCTTAGTTGTTTTCACTATTTTCTTTTTCTCTTTTGTTGAAGGTTTTTTTATTTCTTTTGTTTTCTCTACCTTGACTGTTTTTTTCTTAGTAGATTTTTTTGTTTCAGTAGGAGCGATATCTTTTGTTTTTTTAGTTTTTCTAGGTTTTTCTTTTTTCTTTAACGTTTTTGTCGCTTTCATTTCCTTTGGTTTTTCTACTTTATCGGTTTTTTTCTCTATAAATTTCAGTATTTCTTTTTTCTTTTTAGCAGAGGAGACATCCTTTGTTTCTTTTGCTTTCACAGGTTTATTTCTCTTTTTTTGTTTTTTCATTTTCGCTGCAGTTTTTGCCATTTCTATACCTCTGCCTTCATTTCATATATGATTCTATTGACATCCACCGCATCTCCATTGGTACTTCTTGCAGGATCCACCCCGTCTTCGCCGTACACAAATTGTATGATCTCCCCTCCGGTATGTCGTACAGTACCGTCATATTCTACTTTAAGATCTTCAAGTGCATTGACAAGTCGTCTTTGCATATATCCCGATCGTGATGTACGCACCGCAGTATCGACAAGACCCTCTCTTCCTCCCATGGAATGGAAGAAATATTCAGTTGGGTTAAGTCCGCTTTTGTAACAACTTGCAACAAAACCTTTTGCACTTGCACCTAAATCCCCTCTCTTAAAATGCGGTAATGTCCTATGTTTATAGCCTCGAGATATTCTTTCACCTCTTACTGCCTGCTGACCGACGCAACCAGACATCTGCGATAAGTTAAGCATGGATCCTCTAGCACCAGATTTTGCCATTATAACTGCGCTGTTATCCATTCCAAGGTATCTACCAGCTATTTCACCAGCCATATCTCGTGCTCTTCCTGTAACTCTCATTATCTCCATCTCTACAGTTTCTTCAAGACTTCTTCCTGGAAGAGGCTCCAACTCATTTTTTTCATATGCAAGTACAAGATTTTTGATTTTATTCTGTGCGTTCTTTAAACCTTCTTCAATTTGCCTTCTTGCCTCATTTGGTATATCTTCATCATCGATACTTGTTGTAAAACCAATTTTTGTAACAACTGCTATCCCCAGACGTGTCACATCGTCGATAAACTTTCTCCCGGCATCTGTCCCATGATCTCTGATAATCCTTTCTACAATTCTTCCTTTAAATGAACCAATACTGTTTTCATCAGCTACTCCTTGTTTAAGAACGCCGTTTTTAATAATAACATATGCAGTATGTGGGCAATCAGGAGCCTTACATACATCGCAATTAAAACACGATTTTGCTTTATACTCAATACTTAAATCCTTAGGTAGTAAAACGCTGAAAATGTCTCTACCGTAGACAAAGCTTTTTCCATCTTCAACATATGTTTTTGGGAATTTTCCTTTATATTTGAATGCACTCAAGAGTTGTGATGCATCTTCCTTCAAGAATTTTTTATCTTTATAGGTTAGCAGGAAACATCCTGATATATGGTCATGAAGACCACCTATTATGACGCCACCGAATCTTGGCGAGAGAATGTTTTCCTGTACTTTCATAAGAATTTCAGCTTCAGCTTTTGCTTCCTCCCCTTGCAGGAGATGAAGATTCATTTCATCTCCATCAAAATCAGCATTATATGGCGGACATACTGATAGATTAAATCGAAATGACTTATAAGGAACTACCTTAACTCTGTGTGCCATCATGGACATGCGATGCAGTGAAGGCTGCCGGTTAAATAGGCAGATATCTCCATTCATTAATTGTCTCTCTATAATAGAACCTATTTCTAATTTTTCAGCAACATCCTCAGCATTTCTCTCTGTTACTTTAATTCTTTGTTCTATTTCGCCTCTGTATCTTTTCAAATAGTTGACGTGCGGAACATATTCCTTTGCATCTCTATCTTCAGCGCTTTGTTTAACTATCTTTTTACACCAGTCGAGATTATGTGCAGTGACTCTCACAGGAATTGTCAGCTCCCTTGCTATCTCCATAGGGACGCCTATTTCGTTGATGCTGAGGTTGGGATCTGGGGAGATGACGGTTCGTGCAGAAAAATTAACCCGTTTACC
>JAUWYM010000052.1 GCA_030615845.1 Thermoplasmatota archaeon
ATTATTATTTATATAAGGGCTGACTATTACGGGGTTGGTTTTGGCTGTGAGCATTATGTCAAAGATGTTTTTCATAGAACCAAACGTGAGCGTATTACAAGAAAATGTAGTTCATAATCCTAATGATGATTTTTTTATAGAATCTTTAAAACCATATTATGTGTATACAAAAGATGGGCAGTATCTTTTCGGATCAACACAACCTGGACGACGACCAGATAGAGCATTTTATATGATTCCCAAGAACTATAAACTTGGCAAAAAACAAAAAAAATTTGATACAAAAATTGGAAAAAAAATCTATGAAGTTTCCATGAAATACCTAATGGATGAGAACCCAAGGCTCATTGTTCAGGAAGGAATTCAAGGAGAATCGGGGTATGAGGTTAGACTACGCATCACATTTAGCATAAAAAATCTTCACAATGCATATATAGCGTGGATGGGAAAACTAATGGTTTTTCCACCAAAAGAAGATATGCATATTGATTGTTGGAACTATGTAATACAAGAAAAACTTCCCGATAAATATGTTCGGGAGATTCAGGATGCTTGGCCGGAGTATGATCCCAATGTCCCTATAACACTTTATGATCTCACTGAGATGGATAAAAACATTAGACGTGTTCTTAGTCTTGGTGTTGATTATTTCGGTGGTGCTTTTAAAAAACCTAATCTTACAATGGTCTGGAATAAAGCTGAAGCAGATGGACTCATTACCTACCATGCTGGTTGTACTTCTGATCGTGTTCTAAAAGGACTAAGTGGTACAGGGAAGACTACCCTGACGGTAGGGCCAAGATTGGAACAGGATGACGCATGTCTAGGTAAACCAATCCATAACGATGGCACAATCACTGAGGTGAAGTTGATTGGTCTTGAGGCAGCTAGTTTTGCAAAATCTGAAGGATTGACACGATTTAGTCCTGAGTACCCTGGGCTTATGAAATCCCGTGAGATGGAAAAAGATGGAAGAAGACCAGTTGTTCTAGCAATGAACATCGACTGTGAGGGAGTAGAATATAAGTTAAAAGAGATAAACGGCTTCAAAGTAAAAGTTCCACAGAAAATACCTGGAGAGTTGATAGGTTCTTTGCAATGTACAAAATATGAGAAAAGTGGAACAACCAATGGTAGATTCATCTTCTTATTTAGTGAATTAAATCCTGATTGGGGAAGCGGTAGAGAGAAATACTTGAAATCCGAGGCTCTGAGTTATAAAAAATATGATATCCTAGAGCCCATTTTTAGGGTTGTTGACTCGGTGATGGCTGTCGCCCTTGATAGCGCTTGTGAAAGTATTATCACGTCGGCAATTTCTGCACAAAAACCTGGAACACGAGTCCGTTCGTATGCTGCAACAGATTTTATGGCAAGAGAGCAGTCACATCAGGCATTATTGAAGCGTAAGATGTATATCGATATGGGTTTAGATGTTGATGGAGAACTCGTGTTTTTCATTAATAACGCTGGATTTGTTGGAGAATACGATTTAGATGGAAAACAGATTAAAAAATTAGATGAGAATGGAAAGCCTATACCAAAGAAAGATAAGGAAACTGGTGAGATACTGCGAAATGAACTTGGTGAGATCAAATATGTTGGTCATGGTGAAGGAATCAAGGTAGCTGACTCGAAACGGTTGATATATCTTGTTGAACATAGAAAGATTGAAAACTGGATAAAACACCCTGTATTTGGTTATCTCATACCTGATCCAAGGGAGCTTGAAGAAAAACATGACATGAAAGATTTTGGGAAACGGTTTAATCCATTAAACTACTACACGCCAAAGCAATACCTTGAATTTATCGAGAGAAACATACGGGAACGTACAGAGTTTTTACAGGATTTATTCAAAGGGCAAGTGGGTGAAGAAAAATTGAAGGACATTATCAACACCTGGAAAAACTGTAAACTGCCAACAGAAAAAGAGATCAAAAAGTTTTACGAGGAACATTACAAATAATCAGTAGGTGTAGAATGTACATTCTGTGTGGATATTCCAGAAGATCTCGGGAGATGAAATTTTTGTTCTTTTTGACTGGGGTGACGAGACAGATTCAGGCTGGCTTGGACCATATGCTCCAGGAGAGACGACATGCGCGTCACATTCTTGGAATGAACCAGGAGTTTATGAAGTACGAGCTAAATTCAAAAATGAATTTGGTGAAAGTTCGTGGTCTGAACCGTTTGTAATCACAATTATTGCGTCAGAGCTTGAAATACGGCAGATTGATGGAGGACTTGGGATACATGCAGTCCTTTATAATCCTGGAAATGTTACTGTATCAAATATAGAATGGCGTATTCGATGGATGGGGCGAATTGGTCCGCCTGGAGGCTGGTGGCGTGAAGGCAGGATAGATGAGATACCACCAGGTTCTGAAGAAGATATTTCCTCTGGCGTCTTCGTAGGACTAGGCAAGATATCTATAAAGTTGAGGTACGTGCAACAGGTATTGAAAAAATTGAGGAGAATACAGAGGGGTTTGTACTCTTTATCTTCGTTTTCATATGATAATAACGTCTGCCAGTCATGTATCCAGCATATCTTCCGATAGTTTTTATTACACAAAGAATATTTTTTATAAACATTTATATATGTTGAAATGTTATATTATGTTAGTAAAGGGGATAAAAAATGAAGAGAATTCTTGCTGTTGTTGCAGTTGGTATATTAATTATAAGCAGTTTTGGAGCAATTGCGATATCAAATCGTAATGAACTTGTTGAAGAAAAAGAAATTGTGTTCTCGTCAGAACCAACAATAATAGATCATGAAAGCTCTTGTTCAATAATACTACCGGAAGCTGACACGTATCTAAAAAACCCTGGTCAACCTGTTCTTCCTGTAATCATAAAAACGTATACCTTTCCAATTGGAACAGTTATCTCTCAAGTAACCTGTCAGCCAATCAATATTCAAGAGGAAACAATTGAAAAAGAAATCACTTATGCAGCAAAACCAGTAATTCGATCGTCCTCTATCAAAATACCTGCAAAAAGTGTTAGAGACGATACAGTCTATAATAGCGATGCTTTTTACCCAGACACCTGGTATGACTACAACATAGGAGTTGGTCTTGATGGCAAAGAACACGTTACATATGTAACAATCCAGTTGTATCCAGTACGATACTCTCCTCGAAATCAGGTTATAAAGTATGCAAACAATGTTGATATAACAGTACAGTATAATTCTCCTACTAATCCAATTGTCTTTCCAGATGAATTTGACTTGATGGTTATTGCTCCTCGATTGTTTTCTGGAAAGCTACAGCGGTTGGTAGATCATAAAGAAGACATGGGAGTTAGAACCAAGCTCATTACAACTCAGGAAATTTACCGTACATATGAAGGACGAGATAGACAAGAAAAAATAAAATATTGTATCAAAGAAGCTTTTGAAGAATGGGGTATTGATTATGTACTTCTATTTGGAGGTATGAAAGGACAACGATTTTGGTCATGGCATGTTCCTGCTCAATACTCACACTTAGATGATGCATCACAGTTTGAAGATAAATACCTTAGCGACCTCTATTATGCCGATTTCTACAAGTATGATAATGCAACTGGCTATACATTCGATGATTGGGATTCAAACGACAATGGCATATGTGCTGAGTGGAATAGTGGTAACAAGGATGTCCTTGATATGTTCCCTGATGTATGTATCGGTCGATTGCCCTGCCGATATCGCTTTGAAGTAGACAGAATTATCGATCGGATAATTACCTATGAAACAACATGTAGTAGCGGGGATTGGTTTAATACAATGGTTGGTATTGGCGGAGATTCTTTTGATGATATCAGCTGGCCTACATCCACAGATTACATCGAAGGTCAGGAGACTACAGCACTTGCATTAAGCTTTATGGATGGTTTTGAAGGCACCCGTATTTGGGTAGAAGGCGGTGATGTTCAACTTTCTACTGAAAACATTTTAAATGAGCTCAATAAGGGTCAAGGCTTTGTCTATTTCGCAGGTCATGGAAACCCTATGACGTGGTCAACTCACCCTCATGGAGATTTTAGTACATGGCTAGATTTTAGTAAAAAAAGCATCGAAGAACTTCAAAACGGTGACAAACTCTCTGTTCTAATCGTCGGTGGATGCCATAACAGTCAGTTTGATGTCTCAATTTTTAAAATTATAAGTCAAAGGGCTCGTATGTGGGGAGAGGCAACTACAGAATGTTGGGGATGGCTATTTGCAAGTTTACCTGATGGTGGCTGTATTGCTTCTATTGGTAGTAGTGGTCTTGGCTATGGAACCATTGGCGACGGTCCAGATCCTCCAGATGAAAAACCAGATAGTGTTCCTGATGGAATTCCTGATTGCATTCAATATCTAGGTGGATGGATTGAATCACATTTCTATGAAGTCTACAATCATCAAGAAGTAGATATTCTTGGGGAGACACATAGTCAGACACTTACTGATTATCTCAACCAATTTCCAATAGATTGGGACATGAACTGGGAGGATCATGAGCAGTCAGGGACACTTGTGGACTGTAAAACGGTGCAAGAATGGGTACTTTTTGGTGACCCCAGCCTTAAAATTGGTGGATATTAGCATTGTCTTAATTTACTAGTACAAAAATTTGAAAACCCTTGAAAAACTTATAAGTAAATTTAAGTTCTCATGAAATATATATTGGAGACGTTAGATAAAATGAAGAGAATATTTGGAAGAAAGACTTTGGTATTCATTATCGTTATGTTGTTTTTTGGAGTATGTATTTTACAAAATATAAGTGGAAATAAAACATCTAATGAAAAACATAATCAGCAACAAATAGGAATTGAATCTGCAATAAAAGTTGCAAATGCAAAACTATTGCTACTTGGTAAATCTGATTTTTCAATAATAAGCTCCAATGAAATAACAAATATCCAAGGATCAACTTTATTTTACACTTTCAACCTGCAGCCACAGGGATATATTGTAGTTTCAGCAAATTATAATCTACCACCAGTAATTGCATACTCATTTACCAGTAATTTTGGAAACATTGATGCTGATAATATTCTGCTTCAAATACTACGAGCAGATATCAATATTCGTCTTGAAAATATCCAAATCCTACCAGAAGATATTATTGAACAAAGATTTCTGTTATGGGAAGCATTTCTAAATGAAGAAACACAATACCCTGTAAACTTAGATTTTAGGCAATGGCCTGCAGAAGGAGCAACTCTTACTGGAGGATGGCTGGAAACTACCTGGAGTCAGAATTCTCCCTATAACAATTTTTGCCCTATCGATCAGGCTAGTGGAGACAAAAGTGTTGCAGGATGTCCCTCAGTTGCTATGGCTCAGATACTAAACTTCCATCAGACAACAAACAATGTAGCATTTAATGATTCCGATGATTATTATCATAGTTATGCTGGAAATAACTTTTGGATTGATAATGATCACGTGGAATATGATTTTCCATCGTTTCCAGAACTAAATTCTTATATTGATACACTTAACTTGCATTATGAGGATCAAATCCCACTGACAGATGATGATGTAGCAGCTATTGTATTTGCTTGTGGAGTTGCAGCTGAACAAGTCTATCATCCTGAAGGATCTGGTACTTTTGGAGTAAGTCAAGCGTTTCAAGCATATGATCGGTTCGGCTTTGAAGATATTGAACTGCTTACAGATGATGATGCTGATCTTTATGAGCGGTTGATATCAAATATAATAGACGCCCTTCCTGCACATATAGCAGTTGTTAACGAGGCATGGACTGTTGGCCATAACATGGTTGTTGATGGCTATAATACAGATGACTTTTATCATATCAACTTTGGCTGGGGCGGCTCGTATGATGGTTGGTATCTTATACCAAGTGAACTTCCTTATGAATTAACTGTAATCGAGGGTGTTATCGTAGATATCATTGATCATAATGAAGATTCTAATCTACAAGGAAACGGTGTTCTTGGCTGGGTTGATGTAGAACCTGGTTCAACTGTGACTGGTAGTTTTACCATAGAAAACGTTGGAGATCCTGGATCTATGATTGACTGGGAAGTCATTGTGTGGCCTGATTGGGGTGATTGGACTTTTACTCCCGCAAGTGGAGAAGGACTAACTCCTGAGGATGGACCACTTACTGTTCAAGTATCCGTTGTAGCTCCAGATGAACGAAACGAAGAATTTAGTGGGCATGTAAAAATAGTAAATATTGATGATAGTTCTGATTCTTGTTTAATTCATG
>JAUWYM010000057.1 GCA_030615845.1 Thermoplasmatota archaeon
CAGGTTCCTGTGGAGCAGGGTTGGGATAAAGAAGAGTTTCTTTCTCATACTTGTATGAAAGCAGGGCTTTTACCAGATGCTTGGTTTGATGAAAACATAAAGATTTTCAAATTTAGCGGGCAGATATTCACTGAGATCGAGCCGAATGGAAAAATTAAGGAGAAAAACCTCGATGGATCTGACAATTGAAGGCAACGCCTACCTCAATGGAACTTTTGAAAAACGTTGCATCGGCATCGAACAAGGTAAAATATCGGCTATTAAAAAAATACTCAAAGGCGATGAACACCTCAATTTTGGTAGAAAGCTGATTCTTCCTGCAGGCATTGATATTCATGTTCATTTCCGCGATCCTGGTTTTGTCTACAAAGAGGATTTTTCAACTGGTTCACAGGCCGCAGCTTTTGGAGGCATCACCTGTGTTTTTGATATGCCGAATACAAAACCGCAAACAACTACTGTGCAAACGATTTCAGAAAAGATAAGAACTGCAAAAAAGAAGAGTTTTGTTGATTTTGGAGCATATGTTGCAATTGACGATGAAAACATCAAATACATAAATGGAATGTCAAAACATTGTAGCGGTTTTAAAATATTTTTAGGAAGCACGACTGATTCCTTGCAGCTAAGTGAACAGAAATTAAAAGAAGCCATATATGCGGTAAACCAGGCAAATAAAATCACGTTAATTCATGCTGAAAATGAGCAATGTCTCAGGGAACATAAGGAAGTAGAACATAATCTTAAAGATCATATTCGCTGCCGTCCTTCAGAATGTGAAGAAAAATCCATTAAAGATGTTTTAGATGCATGTAGAGATGTTTCTTCTAAAATACATATTTGTCATTTGTCGTCCTGCGAAGGCTTTGAGCTTTTAAGAAAAAAACCTAAAAGCGTTAGTGTTGGTGTAACACCGCATCATCTTTTTTTTGATGTCGGAAGTATAAACTCTAAGCAGACGTTGTACAAGGTTAACCCTCCCATTAGGTCAAATCTTGACAGAGAAACGCTTTGGTATGGCGTTAAAAATGGTTTTATCGATGTTTTAGAGTCAGACCATGCACCTCACACCTTGGAGGAAAAGGAAGTTGATTTTGATAATGCCCCTTCTGGACTGCCGGGTGTTGAAACCATGTATCCATTATTTTTAGCTGAGGTGAAAAAAAACCATCTGAGTTTTGCTCGATTGATTTCTCTTCTCTGCGAGCGACCAGCAGAGCTTATGAACATTCCAAAAGGTAAAATTGAAGTTGGACGAGATGCCGATTTCATCGTCATTGATTACAAAGAGACAACTACTGTTAAATCAGAAAACCTTCATTCGAAATGCGGGTGGACTCCTTTTGAAGGCATGTCTACGATTTTTCCCGGTGACGTATTTTTACGAGGCGAAAGAATCATTGAAGAACACCAACTTACATCCAGTTCAGGCCTTGGAAACAATGTTGCTTCTGGTGTTCAGTAAGTATATAATGGATTTATTTAATACCCTCTCTTCGGTGGACATCTGAAACAATCGAAAAAGAAAACATCTGAATTTTCCCTCCTGTTTTTAAAAGGACTGTTTATGGGTGCGGCAGACATTATCCCTGGAGTATCAGGCGGTACTGTTGCGCTTATCACAGGAATATATGAACGACTCATCGATGCAATAAAATCAGTTAATTTGTTGTTTGTTCCTTATTTTTTTAGAGGCTTTGTTGATAGAAAATATTTCACAAAGGCAAAAGAAAACTTTTTAGGAATTGATTTTAAACTTCTCTTGCCGCTGATAGCAGGAATCGCTGCTGCTTTTCTTTTGATAGCAAATATGATAGGTCCGTTATATGATAATTATCCAACATATACCTATGCGTTCTTTTTCGGTCTGATCCTCTCGTCGTCTTTTTTTGTTTATGCCTCTGTTGGAAAGATAAATTTCAGTGTACCTGTTTTTATTTTACTAGGATTCTTGGCAGGGTTTTTTATTGTAGGTTTAGAAGCAGTCCAGGCAACCCATACGCTTCCTATCATTTTTTTCTCTGGAGTAATTACTATTTGTGCCATGATTCTACCAGGCATCTCTGGAGCTTTTATTCTTCTATTGCTTGGCCAATATAAATTTATGCTGGATATTCTACGAGGCTTTACCTCGCTGGATTTTTCTGGTTTTTCCTATGCTTTATCTTATGTTGCCGGAGGTGTTGTTGGCATACTGGTTCTTTCACGCATTCTTTCATATCTGATTAAAAACTACCGGATAGCTACGCTTTCTTTTCTGCTTGGTCTGATGCTTGGCGCATTACGAAAACCCGGGGAATTAGTAATGAATAATCCCGAAAATATTGCAATAACCGTTGTTTCTGCAGCTACTGGTGTTTTAATTGTGTCCTTATTTGGCTACTATAAATTTTATGCGGACAAGAAATCTGCATCTCTCTCATAATTTTTGTATTGATAACATTTTTAACACTCTTCTCATTGACTTTTTTGAAATGGAAGAAGAACTAAAGATATTGGCTCAGCAGATTGTTAATAAAATTGCTAGAAAAGTAAAAAGAGAATGCAAGCAACATTTTCACGATATGGGTAGGACCGTTGATATAGGTGCTGATGGCACACCGACAAAATATGTTGATAAAATTGCAGAAGATGTTGCTATAAAACTTTTGAAGAAGTCTGAAGTCAAGATTAATTTATTGAGTGAGGAGGCAGGTTTTTTAGATTTTGATGGAAGATACACTTTTGTTTTAGATCCTATTGATGGAACCCGTAATGCATATCGGGGAATACCGTTTTATGCGGTTTCCCTCGCGATAGGGACATCAAAACTTAGTGATGTTACCTATGGTATCGTGAAGAACATTCCAACAGGTGATGTTTTTCTTGCGGAGAAAGGGTGCGGCGCGTTTCTTAACGGCAAGCAAATTCAGGTTTGCGACATCCCTACAAAAGATATGGTTTCGTCTCTTACACTTGGAAAAAATTATGATGAGACAACTCTTTCTCTTTCTAAAAAAAATATTGTTCGTTCATTTGGGTCAGCATCTCTTGAGATGTGTATGGTTGCTATTGGTGGACTTGATTTTTATGTTTTAGGTAAAGAATATCTTCGCGTGATTGATATTGCAGCATCAACGCTTATTGTACGTGAGGCAGGAGGTTTTGTTAGGAATATATCTGGGGAAGAGCTAGATATGAATTTTACTCTTGATGAGAGAACAAGTGTTGTTGCAGCCTGTTCAGAAGAGCTGATTTGCAGTATTATTTCCAAGCACAAAAAATAAATAGATATGTTGTCCATTCGATATCAATGAATGTTGGAGATACTATTATCAAACTCGTCAAGAAAAAAAAGTTGCATTTTTCTTTAATTGATCCTGATAAACAGAGCCCAAAAGTAGCAGGTGAAATAGCAAAAACAGTGACTGATGCTGGTAGTAGCGCTATAATGGTTGGTGGTTCAACGGTTAGCTCGCAAAAACAAGTTGATGAGACAGTAAAATCAATTAAACAGAATTCAAGACTTCCTGTTATCTTGTTTCCTTCTGGTGCAAAATTTTTAAGTAAATATGCTGACGCAGTGTTTTTCATGAGTCTTTTAAACTCAAGGAATTTAGATTATGTTATCCGGGAACATGTGAAAGGAGCATCTTTTGTGAAACACTCAGGACTTGAGCCAATCTCTATGGGATATGTTATTGTTGAACCCGGGATGGCTGCCGGTAGGGTAGGCGAGGCTGATTTAATAAAAAAAGACGATATAGAAACAGCAGTTGGCTATGCTCTTGCAGCTCAATATCTAGGAATGAAATTGTTTTATCTTGAGGCTGGTTCAGGGGCGCACATTCCCGTTTCCAATATTATTATTAAATTCGTTAAGAAAAACACAGATATTCCCCTTATTGTTGGTGGTGGAATACGGGATGTAAAGACCGCAAGAGAAAAAGCACAAGCTGGGGCAGATATCATCATTACAGGTACTGCACTTGAAAAAGAAAAAAACCCAAAAAAGACGCTAACTGAAATAATACAGGCGATTGAGGGATAGAATTATTATGAAATATTTGTTAAGCGTTGGGGGGGCATCAGGCAGCATTTATGGAGTGAGAATACTTGAAGAACTAAAAAAATCAGGAAATGAAGTACATTTAGTTGTATCTGTTGGTGCAAAGAAGATTTTAGAGCATGAGACAACGTATACGTATGAAGATCTAAACAAAATGGCAGATTTTTCTTATGAAAACAATGATTTATTTGTTGGTCCAGCGAGCGGGTCTTTTCAACTGGATGGAATGATTGTTGCTCCTTGTAGTATGAAAATGCTCTCTGCTATCGCTAATGGATATGGCGATACACTTACGTCTCGTGCTGCATGTTGTTGCCTCAAAGAGGGGCGAAAACTTGTTCTTGTCATACGTGAGACGCCATTGGATTTACCTGGAATTAAAAACATGCTTGCTGCAAAACAAAGTGGAACAATAATTCTGCCAGCGATGCCAGGGTTTTATCATAAACCAAAAACAATAGATGATTTAGTAAATTTTATTGTAGGAAAAGTCTTGGATCAACTTGATATAAAACATTCGCTTTTCAAGAGATGGAAATAAATATTATTTCTTACATAACTTAACAAAATTTTTGAATACCTGTTCACCGTATTCTGTATGCTCAACTTCAGGATGAAACTGCAACCCATACAATGATTTCTTTTTATGTCGTATTGCCTGTATTTTACAACTTTCACTTTCACCAAGGAGTTCAAAGCCATTAGGTAATACTGTTACTTCATCGTTATGAGATTCCCAGACGATCGACTTCTTAGCAACTCCTTCAAAAAGCACATCATCTTCTTTAAGTAGTGTAAGTTCTATTTGACCAAATTCTGGTACTTTTGATGGCTTTACTGCTCCTCCAAAAAACCGTGCCATAAATTGATGCCCAGCACAGATACCAAGAATTGGGAACTCTGCTTTTTCTAAATATTCAGCACAGTTACCAAGATCACATTCCAATCCTATTCTTGGAGCTCCGCCTGAGAGAACTAAACCATCTATCTTCTCATTAGATAAATCTTGAAAAGCAGTTGTATTTGGAACTATTTTTGTATCGACATCAAGATATCTAAGAGTTCGCCATTCTCTATGTGTCCATTGTCCACCATTATCTATAACGTATATTCGTACCATTGTGTTTTTCCTTTTCTTACTTTACTCCCATTCAACAGTACCTGGCGGCTTATTTGTTACATCATAGACAATTCGATTAATTTTATCTCCTAAGGCATTAGTAATTTTCGTAGAAATAGTATCGAGAACAGTATGAGGAATATCACTATATTTACACGTCATCGCATCAACACTTTGCACTGCTCGTATTGCAATTGTATATCCATATGCTCTTTTGTCTCCATGCACGCCAACAGTTTTTATAGGAATAAGAACCGCAAAATACTGCCAAGGTTTCTCCATAAGTTTTTTTTCTACAGCATTTTCAATTTCTTTTTCTACAATATTGCAGGCTTCTCTAACAATTTCTGTTCGTTCTGGCGATGCCTCCCCAATGATTCTAACGGCAAGTCCAGGTCCCGGAAAAGGCTGTTTTTCTGAAACCTCTAAACCCAGTGCTCTTGCAACTTTCCTTACCTCATCTTTGTAGAGATCCCGAAGCGGCTCTACTAGCTTCAAATGCATAGTTTCAGGAAGTCCACCGACATTATGATGAGATTTAATGGTATCTCTTAGTTCATCACCTGATTCAATCCAATCAGGTGCAATTGTACCTTGTACAAGATATTCTATTTTCTCTTTTTTTGCGACTTTCTCAAATATGCAAATAAATTTTTCACCAATAATTTTACGTTTTTTTTCAGGATCTTCAACACCTTTTAAAGCATCATAAAACTCTTTACTTGCATCAATAAATCTAAAATTCAGCCCCATCTCCTTCATCATTTTTTTAAATAATATATAACATTAAATCTCATCATAATGTAGGTGGAATTCCTGAAACTATGTATTTGAAGTTGGTAGAGCCGCTTCGGGATCTCTACAAAGATGAGGTAAGGAAAGTTGCAA
>JAUWYM010000155.1 GCA_030615845.1 Thermoplasmatota archaeon
CATGAATGGTTTGTGAAATGCGGGGAAAAAGCTAGTGGAATATTTTTAGGAGAAGAAAAGTTAAAAGGGATTTTTGTCGGTGGATCAGGTCCAACAAAGCAGTATTTTGTCAATGAAAGTTATTTACATTATGAAATTCAAAACAAAATCGTTGATACGTTTGATACGGGGTATACTGATGAGTTTGGGTTAAAGGAACTTGTCGCTGCCGCGTCAGAAACCATGACTGATCTGAAGATTTCTAAAGAGAAAAAGGTTATGAAACGGTTTTTAAAGGAAATTAAAAAAACCGAAAAAAGCCTTGCAGTCTATGGAGAAGAGCAGGTGAGAAAGGCACTGGAGATGGGAGTTGTTGATACCTTGCTTCTTTCAGAGGATCTAAGAAAATATCGGATTACTCTCTCCTGTCAATCATGTGAATATACGGAGGAAAAGACTGTTGATGAAGACGTGCTTAATGATTTTTCTCCACCGAGTTGTCCGAAGTGTAGTACTTCGACTCTTATGGAGTTAAAAGAGAAAGTTGATCTTGTTGATGAGCTTTCAGATATGGCTGAAAAGACAGGTGCAAAGGTTGAGCTTATCTCTAAAAATAGTGAAGAAGGCGATTCATTGTATAGTGCTTTCAGTGGTCTTGCTGGTATACTTCGCTATGCTGTTGATATATAATTAATGTTTCATAAAAAATATTTTGTGGGAGAAAATTGAAGTGATTTTTAGATTGGATTATTTTATAAAAAATACATTAAACCGATGGTTTTATAAATAATGAAATATATTATTCATATTGGTAGTACACCATGTCGTCACGAGAGGATTTCAAGTCATTTATACCAGCGAGTAAAACGATACCAGAACTTACAATTAAAGCAGTTATCGTTGGAGCAATTCTTGCTGTTATACTCGGAGCAGCAAATGCATATCTCGGGCTTTATGCAGGAATGACCGTATCAGCAGTAATACCCGGAGCCGTTATGGCGTTTGCTCTTTTGAAGCCATTTAAAGGAACTATTTTAGAAGTAAATATTGGCATGATGGGTGCTGCAGCAGGCGAAGCACTAGCTGCAGGAATAATATTTACCATACCCGCCCTTGTTCTCCTAGGAACATGGACTGAGATTCGTTATGTTGAGACAACACTTATCGCCCTACTTGGAGGAATGCTAGGTGTATTCTGGATGATACCTCTCCGAAGAGCACTTATCATCAAAACAGATCTCCCGTTTCCTGAAGGAGTTGCTGTTGCCGCAGTACTCACAACAACTGTTGGTGATGAAACAGCAGCAAAGGACGATGGAGGTGGCGTGAGTGCTATCTGGCTTGTAATAGGTGTTCTTGTTGCAGGACTGTTTAAATTTGGACAAGTAGCAATAAAGGCGTTTAGTGGTGCAATTCATGGCATTATAAATATCGGTAAATTTGATATCGGCACTGGGGAAAAATCAGGAATATTCTATGGTGGAGTCGCAACATCACCAGCACTTCTTGGTGTCGGATGGATCATCGGACCGAAAATTTCATCGTTTGTATTTGTCGGTGGACTCATTGGCTGGGTAATACTTGCTCCCCTCATTGCACTAGCAACAGGCCTACCAATGCCCGTTGAAGCAAACGAAATAGCAGATGCTCTTGCGTTTGGAAACGGCAATTTTGATTTAGGCAGTCAAATATGGGGATTCTTCCAAATATGGGGAAGATACATCAGATACATCGGTGTTGGTGCAATGGTTGTTGGAGGGCTATGGACCATATGGATACTGAGAAACAATCTTGCCATTGGAATAAAAGAGGCAATCGCTGGAATCAGAGGAGGGCAAATCGAAGCGAAGAAAAGAACTGATGAAGATCTCAACTTCAAATTCGTATTCTTAATGATCGGTGCGCTCACAATACCAGTCTTTATTCTTTATGCATTTATATCAGATATGTGGGGGGTTTCTGCGATAATGGCAGTCTTTGCAATACTCTTTGCCTTTGTTGCAAGTGCGATTGCAGGATATATGGCAGGGCTGCTTGGGTCATCAAATAACCCAATATCCGGTGTGACCGTATCTGTTCTTCTTATCACATCATTAATACTTCTTGGCTTTGGACTTTCAGGAAACGTAGGTGCATATGGTATTGCGATTCTTATTGCAGCAGTTATTTGTTGCGCTGCGGCAATATCAGGAGACGTTCTGCAATCAATGACGTGTGGTCAAATGATAGGAGCGACACCTAAAAACCAACAGATCGCAGAAATTATAGGAGTGCTTGCCGCTGCACCAATTCTTGCACTTGTCGTCCGAGCACTTGACCAAGCATATACCATAGGAAGTACCAACCTACCCGCACCTCAGGCGTTTCTTATGGCCGGAATCGTACAAGGGGTTCTTGGGGGAGATATGGTGTGGCCGTTTGTCGTTGCAGGAATGGTACTTGCATTTGTACTTATTCTCATTGATCTTCCTGTTCTACCTGTTGCAATTGGTATCTACCTACCATTTACATTAGTTGTTCCAATATTTGGCGGGGGTATCATACGATCTATTACCAACAAGGTTATTGCAAAGAAATATGGATCCGCTGAAGAAGAGGTCAGTGATTGGGATCTGGCGATAAAACAAACTGATGTGAAACCAAAAGAAAAGGTTATAAGATCAGGACTTCTTCTCACCGCTGGGCTTATCGCTGGAGAAGCACTGATGGGAGTCATTGTTGCATTCCTCATCATCGGGGGCATAAACCTGGCAATATTTGACTATCCACCAATACTACCAGGAATGATCATATTCCTCTTTATCGCACTTCTCCTAGCATATATCCCGCTGAGGGAACTATTTGCAAAAGAAGAATAAACAGAAACCTCGCCTGCCAACCGTTGAAGAAATGCTCCAATACCGACCGAAACGAGCAGATTTTCAATGGGATACAAACGAAGAAGGTCTTGTACAGATAAAGGTTCCAAAATTCAAAAGCAACATTGGCATTTCTTTTTGTAAACTAGTCAGAAAGGAAAACGCATTTACTGCAAACATGGACAAGCTTGGCTCTCTTGTATGGAAACACTGTGACGGAAAAAACACGCTAAAAGACATTCTTGATCTTCTTAACAAAGAATTTTCAAAAGAAAAAAACGTTGACCAACGACTTTTTTTATTTATTCAACAAATGATAGGTTTAAACTACATTGAATATTAATCTACCTTTAATTTTACAAAATTCTCAACCATTTCTTTACAAATCTGTACAAGTACAATCATGTGATCTCAATTTCCATGGTCCAGGAATTATGTTTTCCCGATATTTTCTTCTCCCTAATTTCTAGCTTTTTTGCAAAGAGTGGACAGTTCAG
>JAUWYM010000173.1 GCA_030615845.1 Thermoplasmatota archaeon
TTAAATATCCTTGGAGCTAGAAATCATATATGGGTTGTAAAAGACAAGAAAGAAAAAGAACTTGTTGGAATAGTAACCGAACATGATGTTCTCTCCATTCTTGCTCCCAAAAAATTTCCATCATATGTATTTGGCATGCCTGATATCAAATCAATTTATCATGGGACTGCAAAAACAGCAGGAGATGTGATGTGTGTCAGGCTTGTTACTTGCAAGAAAGACGATAAAATCAAACATGTCCTAGAAACAATGACAAAACATAGATTACGACGACTGCCTGTTGTTGAAGATAAAAAAATCATAGGTGAACTTACGCTGCATCAACTAATTAGAAAATACTATGATGCTACTCAATATCATCCAATAACTGAAGACGAAGAAGGTTGATTGTTACGGCATTTGAACTCGAATTATTTAATGTTGTTTTACTGATTGCATTAGCTCTCATATTTGCAAGAATTTTAGGATACCTCTTTGATAAATTAAAGCAGCCGGCAGTAATTGGTGAAATAGTTGCTGGTATTATTTTAGGAGGAGTAGGATCATTAGCTTTTTTTGGACAGAATTTTTCAATTTTTAATCTTTCTTTCTCACTTCCTAATTTGAATTATCATTCGGTAGAATTCAGTCTTCTCGCAAAAATAGGAATCTTATTCTTACTTTTCATATCTGGACTAGAAACAAGCCTCTCCAAACTAAAGAAGATGGGAAAAGCATCTTCATTTGTAGCAGCTGGTGGAATAATCTTACCTTTGATGTTAGGTATTGCTGCAGGTGTTTTCTTAGGTTTTGAAATACAAGAAAGCATCATCATAGGATTGATACTTATTGCAACATCGGTAGGAGTTACTGTGAGAACACTGATGGATCTCCATGTATTAGATACCGACGTTGGAGCTACAATTCTCGGAGGCGCAGTCATTGATGATGTCCTTGGTATTGTCTTACTTGCGTTTTTTTTAGGAACCGACCCACCTATCTTCGTAGGAATTAAAATAGCAATCTTCTTTTTCATTTTCTTATACATTGGGTTACAAATAATTGATAGAATACTTGATCTTGGAGAAAAAATACACCTTCCTAAAGCCTTTCTCAGTATCTCACTTGCTATCTTCCTTCTCTATACATTTTTTGCAGACATGTTTGGAGTTGCAGGAATAATTGGTGCGTTTGTCGCAGGGCTCATCATCGGACATACGATAAAATATCGAAAGATAATTGATGAAGTTCAAACAATTGGATATGGATTTTTTATTCCCTTGTTTTTTGTATGGGTTGGAGCAAGCTTGTGGATGGAGGGATATAGTATAACACTTTCATCGTTTGCCGCAATAGGCATATTGGCATCAGTCATTATTATTGTCGCTATAGTTGGAAAGATTGTTGGCTGCGGACTTGGGGCAAAACTTTCTGGCATGAAAAACAGAGAATCATTGCAGGTAGGAATAGGTATGATTCCAAGAATGGAACTTGCACTTATTATTGTAAGTTCAGCTATTTCCCATAGGATATTAACGGGACAAATCGCTCATCAAATACTTGCTGCAACGATTTTGCTAACAATCGTAACTACACTTATTACACCAGTTTTAATCAAGGCAGTATTTAAACATTAAAAAACTATTGAGATATCTATGAAGCTACTGTTTGAACTTTCTAAAGAACATACAACACTTCCAAAAGACGAGGTTATATCGTGTTTAAACGCTGAAGAGATTATCTATACCATTATTGATGTAGACGAGAATGTACTTGTCATTGAATCAGATGTAAACCGTTATATGATAAAAAAAATGGCAAAACGTCTATCTTTTACATTTTATATTGATGAATTTCTGTTTTCTTGCTCGAACTCTCCTAATGAAATAAAAAAATGTGCAGAGAATATGTGTATAGGGCGAAAAGGATCAATAGCGATCAATTATAAAAACAGATCAACAAACATTAATTCACAACAAATAGTAGAAACACTAGCAGAAACATATACAAAAAAGAGAACTGTTGATCTAAAAAACCCTGATATTGAGGTACGCGTGGTAATTACTGATACAAACGTGTATGTCGGCTTAAAAATTGCAGAGGTTGATAGAACTCAGTTTGAAAAAAGAAAGGTGCAATATCGACCATTTTTTTCACCGATCTCTCTTCATCCAAAACTCGCCCGAGCATTAGTTAATCTCTCCGCTATAAAAGAGGGGGAGACAATACTTGACCCTTTTTGTGGTACTGGAGGGATATTAATCGAAGCTGGTCTCATTGGAGCAAGAGTAATTGGGAGCGATATAGAGGAGAAAATGATAGAAGGCTGCAAAAAAACCCTGGAATTTTATCAGATAAAGAGCTATAAGTTGTTTTGTTCTGATATTGGTGATATTAATAATATTATAACATCTGTTGATGCCGTTGTTACTGATTTGCCGTATGGAAAATCAACTACGACAAAAGGTGAAAATATTCAGAGGCTTTATAGCCGTGCGTTTAAAAATATTTTTAAAGTATTGGAAAAAGATGGTTTGGCTGTTGTAGGTTTGTCAAATAAAGAGATGATTTCTGCTGGTGAGAGATATTTTTCATTAGTTAACACATATGGTTTTAAAATCCATAGAAGTATGACTCGTTATTTTGCTGTTTATAAGAAATAACCAAAATTTATTAAGGTCTAAGGCAAAAATAATTTTTCTATATTGGATAGACACTCTATGCATGGCAGATTTGCATAGCCTAAATTTTGCAGTGTTGAGTACGAATATTTAAGGGGGACAATACCAGAAAGAAATAACTTTTATACAAACTATTTTGCATAATTTCTTTCCTCCCTGATTGTCCCCTCCTAATCTGTTAGATTATGCACGAAAACCCTTAGCGTTTAGATGGAAGAAACAAGGGAATAAACTCATTTTGA
>JAUWYM010000148.1 GCA_030615845.1 Thermoplasmatota archaeon
ACCACCTTTACTATTTCTAATGAAAACGATGAATTTATAAACATGGGACTTGAAGTTGGGACTATGGTTGAAATAGAAAACCCAATAGGTGAAGAATATGCGGATCTGCGTATCGGCCTTTTACCGTCACTTTTAAAGATACTTAGAGAGAATAGGCATCATCCGTTGCCTCAGCAGATTTTTGAATTGGGAATCGTGATTAATGAACACGCGAAGAACCGCCGTAATCTTGCAGGACTCAAAATTGATGCAAAGGCAAACTTTACTGAAAGCAAATCAATCGTTGAGGCAGTACTGCGAGATATAGGATGCAAGTATTCAATAAAAGAAAACAATCATGCTGCATTCATCGAAGGAAGATGTGCTTCTATCGTCAAAGATAACAAAGAGATCGGTTTTTTCGGTGAACTACATCCAAGAACGATTCAGGCGTTTGAACTTGAGCATCCGATTATTGCCTTCGAGATACAAACAGATTTTCTTTATCAGGGTTGTTGATGACAATACATTGCCTCAAATGTAAAAAACCAGCGGTCACATTTATCCGGTACAATGGAACCCATCTCTGTAAAAATCATTTTATCGAATATTTTGAAAAACGAGTGAAAAAAGAACTTAAAAAACAAGGAAAAACAGAAGAAGGATCAAAAATAGGTGTTGCTGTTTCAGGTGGAAAAGACAGTATTGCCACTCTTCATATAATGCATGATATCTTCTCAAAAAGACCAGATATTTCATTATATGCAATCACCGTTGACGAAGGAATTAAAGGCTACCGGGATGAAAGCATCAAAGCAACCATCAACAATTGTAAACAACTTAGCGTGGAGCATCACATCATAACTTTTAAAGATGAGATTGGAAAAACCATGGATGAAATCGCGTCTATTCATGATGAACTTGGAGAATGCACCTATTGTGGTGTGTTTCGACGGTTCTGCCTCAATACAAAGACAAAAGAATTAAAAATCAACAAACTTGTAACCGGCCATAATCTTGACGATATGTCTCAATCAATCCTTATGAATTTTATTAACGGAGACATGCAAAAACTCGCCAGACTCGGTCCGCATAAAAAGATTCAACCAGGTCTTGTGCCACGTGTCATGCCTCTTCGCATTATCCCCGAAAAAGAAGTAATGATTTATGCTCTCTTGAAAAACATAGAATTTCATAATGCAGAATGTCCGCATTCTCTTCGTGCTTCTAGGGGATATTATCGAGATATCATCGAAAACTTGGAATACAATAACCCTGGGACACGACATAGCATTCTCAACAGCTACGATAGCATAAAAACGCTACTTTTTGAAAAATACCCGCCAACGAAACTCAATA
Organism: Thermoplasmatota archaeon; assembly: GCA_030615845.1. GTDB lineage: Archaea > Thermoplasmatota > E2 > DHVEG-1 > DHVEG-1 > JAUWYM01. The sequence continues at coordinate 1,339 of JAUWYM010000148.1, forward strand.
AATGTATACAATGCGGAGAACCAACCTCTCAAAACAAGTGTAAAACATGTCTTCTGAAAGAAAAAATCCAATGATTATTTCTCTTTTTTCACATCAACTTTTAAAGAGCAAATAGTTCTAAGATTCGCCTCTATAACGTCTCCTTCAACTATTTTTCCAACGCCTTCTGGCGTTCCTGTAAGAATTAAATCCCCCCTTTTAAGAGTCATAACCTCTGAAATAAATTCAATGATTCTTTCAATTGAAAAGATCATAAATTTTGTGTTAGAGCGCTGCTTTATCACACCATTGACTTTCAACTCAAGATCAAGATCCAAAGGATTAGATATTTCCTCTTTTAAAACAACATCACTGATAGGGGCAAAGGTGTCAAATCCTTTTGCAATACTCCACGGCCAACCATTCTTTTTTGCAACAGATTGAATGTCTCGTGCAGTAATATCAAGTGCGATGACGTAGCCTAACACATGACTCATTGCCGAATTTTGCGTGATATGTTTTCCCTTTTTTCCAATAACAACACCAAGTTCAACCTCATGATGCAAACACGAGGACATTTTAGGAATAATAATGGACTCATTGTTGAAGATTACTGAGCTTTCAGGTTTTAGAAAAAGAAGAGGATCATCTGTTACTGAAGTATTCATCTCCTGTGCATGTTTTTGATAGGTTCTTGCAAGACAAATGATTTTTCCAATGCTTACTTTCTCATCATAGTTTTGAAAAACGTAATTGGTCATGAGATACTAAATATTGAAAAACAGTTTAAACGCTTTCTGTTACTGATTTTTAAATAATTCTCTTAAAATTTTTTTCGGTAACAACTGTAAAGAAGGTGGGTAACAGTTGTACAACAAGTCCTTTATAAGTAGAGCGACAAAAATAGGTTTGTGGTGACGAAATTATGAAAAGACTGTTTGTAAAGGCGTTAGAAAACATATTTGAAATGAAAAGAGAAGATGCAAGAGATCTTGCCAAGACCGTCGAAGAAGTCTTTCATGGTGAAAAAGAAATTGAAGATATGACAATTGATAAATATACACGATCTCTCTTTTACGAGTTGCATGTAGAAAAACTTCTAGACTTAGACGAGAAGAATACAGAGAAAAAGGAAAATATATACGAAAATATTACTGGTCGTTTGACAATGATGCAATACGACAAGAAGCATACCAAAAACCTGTTTTGGAAGAATCACCTTATAACATATATCAAAAGATCCCACGAAGCGCTTGGTTAGTTCGTTCTTACAATACCTAGGCATATGCTTAGGTCATTCAATTTTTTTTTATTGATATCCGCCGATTTTAAGACTTGGATCTCCGAAAAGAACATGGGTTTCAACAATCTTACAATCATACCTATCAGAATATACCGGAAAGTTGTTTACATAATCAGTTACTGTCTGCCCATATGTTTCTCCCAGAATATCTATGTTTTCTTCATTGTATAATCTAAAAAACTGTGTTTCAAACCATCCATCAAGCCCTTCGACACAGTCAGGTATCCCATTATCGTTATGGTCTCCTATACTTACTCCTCCATATCCTGTACTCCCTATGGATGCGATAGCTCCACCTCTGTTTTTCTTGACAAACACCCAGCTCCAGCATTCTGGCACCCAGTTTGATGTCCAATAGGAACCAAAATCATTCGGATCAGTTGAAAAGTAATGAAGCCCTTCCTCTAAAAGCCCTTTAATAATATTTAGAGGTGTCACATCAAACTCGCTGTTATGACAACCACCAACCATGACAATTGGATACTTTCCTTTATGTGACAATTTCATCATATCTTTATTAGTAAATCCCTCAGTCCAATTTACGTAATCGCCGTTCTCATGAGTCGCCCAGTTTTTAGGGTTTCCATGACCAACAAAATACAGAAAACCAGCACCATTAGAAATTTCATCATGGATCGTCGCCGTTTTTAGGTTTCCTAGTGATGCATAGATTCGTACGGGATTAAATCCTGTCATATATTCTAACGCTTTTTCGTTTGCCTCTTCTCCCTCATTATAGTCAGTACCTCCTTCCCAGCTTTTATCAAACGTATCGCCACCGCAGACAATCATGGTGTTAAACCACTCTGAACCATACGTGTTTTTTTCATAGTCAATGATTTTATTCACCATTGTTCTTACTTCAAAACCAAACATACACGCAAGTCTTCCCACATAGACATCAG